>JADLHV010000161.1 GCA_020848595.1 Bacteroidia bacterium | reverse complement strand
TTCAAGAACTTAGAATATTGGAGTCTTTAAACTTCTTTATTTATCTGCACTAGGAATTTAATTTTTCTGGTTGTCAGTCGTTTAACCTACGCAAATATCATTTTTCTCTATCTTATTATCGTTTTAACAAATGTCTGAATTCTCGTTCTAATTCGTTAATTTTGACCCTTTGACCTAAATCTATATTTCACAATATAATTTTAATTCGTATAAACGCTCATGTTTAAATCTGTTTTCTATCTTATAATTGGCCTCTCTCTTTTTTTGAGTGCCTGTAGTTCTAATAAAAAAGGAAAATCCGAAAATGCTAAATCTTCTGGTCCTATAGATGTCGATGTTTCAATTGCTAAAGTTGTCGACTATGCTAATATTATTGAAGCTAATGGTAATATCCTCGCTCAAGATTTTGTAGAACTTAAATCTGAAATTTCTGGTCGTATCGTCTTTCTCAATATTAAAGAAGGTGCTTGGGTTTCTGAAGGAACTTTATTGGTAAAATTGAATGATGAGGATCTTCAAGCTCAATTGAGAAAATACAAATCACAACTCGAATTGGCTGTTATAAACGAAAAACGTTTGAATTCTTTATATTTAGCCAAAGGTATAAATGCTGCCGATTACGACCAAGCCGTTAATCAAGTTAATAATATTGAAGCGGATATTGCTTATACCGATGCTCTTCTTAGAAAAACAGAAATTAGAGCTCCTTTTAGTGGCGTAATTGGACTGCGTAATGTGAGTAAAGGCGCTATTATTAATTCTCAAGATGTTTTAGCTACTCTTCAAGCAAAAGAAGGACTTAAAGTAGATTTTGTTTTGCCCGAGTCTTATGTTTCGGCAATTAAAAATGGTTCTGAGGTTGATGTTATTAGCAGCTTCGGAAGTACTTTTAAAGCGCGCATTATTGGCGTCGAACCTCAAATCAATACTGCCACTCGAAATATAAAAATTAGAGCTCTGTTATTGGGCGATATAGCGGGACTATCGCCTGGCGCATTTGTTAAAGTGAAATTCAATGAAGGTGCCGAACGCAAACGAATGCTAGTGACTAGTAATTGTATTATTCCTGAAACTAGATTTAAGAAAATGGCGGTGATTAAAAATGGTAAAATTGTTATGACTGTCGTTGAAACTGGTATTCGAAATGGGGCGTTTGTCGAAATTACTAATGGATTGAATATTGGCGATACCTTTGCCATTAATGGCTTGCTATACTTAAAACCGGATGCTGAAGTTAAAGTTAGATCTGTTAAATAATTATTTTTTATGAGCATTTCTGAATTTAGTTTAAAGCGCCCTGTATTTGCTATCGTTTGTAGTATCATCATTCTCGTTTTTGGTGGTGTTGCTTATAAATTTCTAAGTCTTCGTGAGTATCCTGCTATAGACCCACCTAATATTACCATCCGTACTAATTATACCGGTGCTAACTCAGATATTATTGAAAGTCAAATTACCGAACCAATCGAAAAAGCAGTTAATGGTATTCAAGGTATTCGAACCATTACTTCTTCGAGCAATCAAGGAAGTAGTGTCGTTACTGTCGAATTTAATTTAGATGTCGATCTAGATGCAGCCGCTAGCGATGTGCGTGATAAAGTTGGTCAATCTTTAAGACAATTGCCTGCTGATATTGATGCTCCGCCAGTAATTAGTAAAGCAGATGCAAGTGGTGATGTTATTATTATTATCGCAGTTCAAAGCAAGGAAAAAACAATGCTCGAATTGAGCGACTTTGCTGAAAATGTTCTTCAAGAAAAATTTCAAACAATCCCTGATGTTGCCGGTGTTAATATTTTTGGATTAAGAAGGTATGCCATGCGCCTCGATTACAAACCAGATCGAATGAGTGCTTTTGGTATTACGCTTAATGATGTGAAAGCAGCTCTCGAAAAGGAAAATATAGAACTTCCAGGTGGTAAAATTGCCGGTGATAATACCGAAATGGTAGTAAAAACTAAAGGTCGTCTTACTTCTGAAGATGATTTTAGAAACCTAATTCTTAAAGAAGACTTGAATGGGATTGTGCGCCTTTCTGATATTGCCGATGTGCGTCTCGGTAGTGAGTCTGAAGAAGTTGGAACGCGTTTAAATGGTGTCAATAATGTCGCTTGTGGTATCGCTCCTCAGCCTGGAGCAAATTATATCAAAATTGCTGATGAGTTTTATAAACGTCTCGAACAAGTTAAAAATCAAAAGGGTTTTGAAGATATTGAATTTACTGTTGTTCTTGATAATACTCGCAATGTTAGACGTGCTCTCGAAGAGGTTCAAGAAACTTTAATCATTGCACTTATCTTGGTTGTACTCGTTGTATTCTTGTTTTTTAGAAATTGGAGTATCGCTTTTCGTCCTTTAATTGATATTCCTGTCTCTCTTGTTGGCGCTTTCTTTATTATGTATGTAGCCGGATTTAGTATAAATGTGCTTACTTTACTCGCTATTGTTCTAGCTACAGGATTGGTTGTAGATGACGGGATAGTTGTAACTGAAAATATTTTTAGAAAACTTGAAGAAGGATTGGATATAAAACGAGCTGCTGTAGAAGGTTCCAAAGAAATTGTATTCGCTGTTATTAGTACCTCTATTACACTCGCTGTTGTTTTCTTGCCTATCATTTTTATTCAAGGTTTTGTTGGTAGTTTATTTCGAGAATTTGGTATCGTAATAGCCGGGGCTGTGCTAATATCGGCTTTCGTCTCTCTAACCTTAACGCCTGTACTTAATGTCCTTCTTAATAGAAAAAACCATGGTGAATCTTGGTTCTATAAAAAAACTGAACCGTTTTTTCAAGGACTCGAAAATGGCTATAAAAATCTTTTAATTAAGTTTATTAAATACCGACGCATATCATGGGTTATTCTTGGTATTTGCGCTTTTGCAATCGTTTTCTTGTTTAAAAATCTGCAGTCTGAACTGGCACCTATGGAAGATAAATCGCAATTCAGATTTAATGCTACTGCACCAGAAGGGACTTCTTTTGATTATATGGATCGCTATACGCAAGAACTTGGTGCATTTTTCTATGATAGTGTACCTGAACGTGATTTTGTATTTGCTGCAACTAATATCTCTTTTGCTAATGGCTCTGTTAACTCGGCTTATGGTCGTATTGTGCTTAAAGCGCCCGAAGATAGAAGCCGAACTCAAGAACAAATTGTTAATGATGCAAATTCTAAGTTAATGCGTTTTAATGATAGTCGGGTTTTCTTAATTCAAGAACAAACTATCAGTGTTGGTTTTGGTTCTCGTGGTTCTTTGCCAGTTCAATTTGTTTTACAAACGTTAAACTTCGAAAAGTTGAAAGACATTTTACCTAAATTCTTAGCGGAAGCTCGAAAGAATAAAACGTTTCAAATGGTAGATGCTAACCTTAAATTTAATAAACCTGAATTGGAAGTCAATATCGATAGAATTAAAGCAAAGGATTTAGGATTAAGCGTTCAAGATGTTGCTACTACACTCCAATCGGCTCTTAGTGGCGGTAGAATGGGGTATTTTATGATGAATGGTAAACAATATCAAATTATTGGTCAAATGGAAAGAAACGACCGAGATGATCCTACTGACTTAAATGATTATTATGTTCGAAATAATAGAGGCGAAATGATTCAACTAAGTAAGGTTATTCTGGTAAATGAAAATAGTAATCCGCCTCAATTATATCACTATAATCGATTTAAATCTGCAACAGTATCTGCTTCTTTAGCGCCTGGAATGACTATTGGCGATGGCGTTAAGGCAATGGAAGAAATTGCAGATAAATTACTCGATGGAGAATTTCAAACTTCTTTAACTGGACCTTCCAGAGATTTTGCCGAAAGCTCTTCGAATACTTCATTTGCTTTCTTGTTAGCTTTAGTACTCATTTATTTGGTTTTATCAGCTCAATTCGAAAGTTTTATCGACCCTTTAACAATTATGATTACAGTGCCTTTAGCTTTAACCGGGGCTTTACTAAGTTTATGGTTAACGGGCAATACACTCAATATTTTTTCTCAAATTGGAATGATTATGCTCGTTGGTTTGGTGACTAAAAATGGTATCTTAATTGTCGAGTTTGCTAATCAAAAACGTGAGCAAGGTTTTTCTAAATTACAAGCTATATTAGATGCTTCCGTTCAAAGAATGAGACCAATTTTAATGACCAGTCTTGCTACTGCTTTA
>JADLHV010000160.1 GCA_020848595.1 Bacteroidia bacterium | reverse complement strand
TTTTTAATCCTAAACCAGCATTATCGGGTTTAAAATCTGGGTTGCCTTTCCCATTATCTTTATATGAATAGGCTATTGTTCGCAGTTTTTCATCAATAATAAGTTGAATATTTATTTTATCTGATTCACTGTACTTATTAGAATTGTAAACCAATTCTTGTGTAATCTTAAATAAATGCGACTTGATATTATCGTTGTATTCAAGTCCTTTTGAGTTAGAAAAAAATTCGACTTGAATAGAACCAATAGGTTGACGATCGATCAGTTCTTCAATAGCTGCAACTAATCCATATCGCTTAAGTGATTGAGACATTAAGTCATGAGAAATTTTACGAATGTCATTAATTGCATATTTAAGTTCAGCTTTTGTATCAGAAACTAATTGCATTAAAGTTTGATTCTCTACTTTAATTGCATCTATATTTAATAAAATATTAGACAATTGTGGTCCCATTTCATCATGCAGATCGCGGGCTAAGCGTTCACGCTCTATTTCTTGTCCAACAATTAGATTATTTAAAGCTTCATTTTGCTTGATTTTTATATTCTTTCTATACTTATCAATTAAAACAAAAAAGAATACCGACATCAGTGTCAAAACTACACTGAAAGAGCCAATCAATACCAATATAAATTCTGCTAATTGCGACATTTAAAGCTATACATAAAAATGATATTGAGTGCGATATTAGAAACAAAATTAACAGAAGAATCGGCCATTTCATATATAACTTTCACATCACTTTCGAGATGATTGGTAATAAAGGTGAAAATATTAAATGGCAAAATCGCCATAAAATAGAATAAGCGTGCAAATGAAATCCAAAAAACATACGACTTATTAAATTCCGTATCGCTTTTTTCGAAAGTCTTGATAATCATCATTGAATTTTGAACTATAAAGTAAATTACAATGACTGGAAAAGTGTAACTCACCTCTTGCTCTGTATGGAATACAAAATAGCGAAGAGGGAGCATCACTATAATAAAGAGAAATACTAACCAAGAGTATATTCTAAACCAAGTTTTAAATCTACCCCAAGAATTAAAAAAGGAATAGAAAAAAACTAAATCAAAAAGCAAAGTAATCTCAAAAAACCAAATATTTTGCTTGTTAAAATGAGCAAAATAAGTATTTACTATTTCTATAACAATTATATATATTGCGTAGAAGAAGAAAAGCTTCTGGTTCTTATTATCTTTAAAAAACTTATAAAAATAGATACCCCCTAATAAAGGCAAAATAGCTGAATACAGACTGCACTTTAAAAGAATTTCTATCAATTAAATCAATATTAAGAATTTAGAGGATTGCCAACAGGGCAAATAGTTGGGCATTTATAAGTATGTTCGGCAAGAACACCATCATACATATCGTTCTGACTAGCATCAACACCAGTGATTACAAGAGTGGCAATATTAGAATCATCGATTGCATTATAGATTCTAATACCTTCGCAACCTGGTTGTGCTAAAATTTCTTCAATAATTTCTTTGCTCAACATGTGAGAAACAATAGTTCCCAATGGATTATTTTGTCTAAATCTGGCAGTCATAGCTGCGGCATCAGTTAAATTGATGTGTTGGTCTCCTAAATTAAGTGGCATAATGTAATTAATTTTATATAAGTGCAATTATAATCCTATTGGTGTTTATTTTCATCTATTTGTTCAAATTTGATACTAAAATTTGTCAAATAAATTCTACAATTTTATACCATTGTGATTCATTTTACTATATATCAAGAATTTACCAAGTATAAAATAATGGTTAAATTAGACAGAATAAAAAATCAAAATCTATCCAACGAGAAAATTGACAAACAGTAAGCCCAAAGCCCAATTTAAGAGTTGCAACACTATTCAGCCCTTTTTTCGTATCTTTGCGCTTGAAATTGAACCCCATCAAACAAGATATACGATCTTTAAATCTCGAGCAACTTGTTAATGCATTTACAGAAGCAGGTTATCCAACTTATAGAGCCAAACAAGTTTATGAATGGTTATGGAAAAAGGGTGCACGAACATTTGAAGAAATGTCGAATCTGTCTTTAGAAACCAGAGAATGGCTTGATCAACATTATAGCATTTTAAGCGTAGTTATTCATACTACAAAAAAGAGTTCAGATGGCACAATAAAAATGGCTTTCAAGTTGCACGATGATGCATTTGTTGAAGGCGTATTAATTCCAACCGAAACCAGAATGACCGCTTGTGTTAGTTCACAAGTTGGATGTAGTTTAAATTGTTCATTTTGTGCTACAGGATTTTTGAAGCGTCAACGCAATTTGGATGCCGCTGAGATTTATGATCAAGTATGGCTCATCGATCAATTAGCAAGGAATACTTATGATATGCCACTTAGTAACATTGTTTTTATGGGCATGGGTGAACCATTATTAAACTACAACAATGTACTATTAGGCATTGATAAAATTACTAAACCCGAAGGTTTGGGAATGTCACCAAGTCGTATAACTGTTTCAACAGCTGGAATAGCAAAGATGATTAAAAAATTGGGGGACGATGGTGTTAAATTCAATTTAGCTTTATCCTTACATGCTGCCAACAATGATAAGCGCAGTGCCATTATGCCTATCAATGAGAGCAATCCATTAGAGGACTTAGTAGAAGCATTAAATTATTTTTACAAAAAAACGAAGCGCAAGATTACACTTGAATACGCTGTAATGAATGATACAAATGATGGATTAGATGAAGCAGAGGAGCTGGTAAAATTTGCCAGAAAAGTACCATGTAAAGTTAATCTTATTGAATATAATCCAATTGATTTGGCATCATTTCAAGGCAGTTCGCAGGATAAAATCATTCGTTTTGCTCAATACATCGATTCAAAAGAAGTCATCGTCAACATCCGTCGCAGCCGAGGCAAAGACATAGATGCAGCTTGCGGACAATTGGCAAACAAACTCTAACATGCATAAATCAGGATATATTAACATTATTGGCAAACCCAATGCAGGCAAAAGCACCTTGTGTAATGCTTTAGTTGGAGAGCAATTGAGCATTATTACGCCAAAAGCCAGTACAACTCGTCATCGAATTCTAGGCATTGTGAATACTGCCGAATATCAAGCCATATTTTCGGATACTCCAGGTATTATAGAACCTGCTTATAAATTGCATGAAAGCATGATGAGTGCAGTAAAAGACAGTATAGATGATGCCGATTTATTAATAGTATTAATAGATGTCACAAATCCTGAGCTTAAAGATGAACATTTGAGAATGATAAACTCTTCAAAATCACCGGTAATTTTAATTGTCAATAAAATTGATTTATCTGACCCAAAAACTGTAAGTGATGTTATTAAAAACATGTCAGAAAAACTGCAACCAAAGGAAGTGTTTGCAATTTCGGCTATCAATGGCATAAACCCCGAATCCATTATGAAGCAAATAGTTGCTTATTTGCCAGAACATGAGCCCTATTATCCTAAAGACCAATTAACTGATAGAAACACCCGATTTTTTGTATCCGAAATAATTAGAGAAAAGATTTTTACTAATTACGAAAAAGAGATTCCATATAGTACTGAGGTAATCGTACACGACTATAAAGAAGATTCTGGAATAGACCGAATATATGCCTATATCATAGTTGAAAGAGATTCACAAAAAGGTATAATAGTTGGCAAAAAAGGCGATGGCATAAAACGTATTGGCATAGAAGCGCGAAAGGATATAGAAGCTTTTGTTCAGAAAAAAGTCTTTTTAGATTTAAGAGTAAAAGTAGAAGAAAATTGGCGCAAGAATGAAACCAAATTAAAACGTTGGGGTTATTTAGAATAAAGATTCTTCGAGTTTGTATTAATTCGAACTTGACTTTCAGTTTATTCTAGTAATTACTTCTAGATCTAAGGTTTTCCATTTTTTATTTTCATTATTTTTTCTTATATTTACTTCAATATTGAATGATTGAGTATAATTTGTGCTTAAAAATCATTTTAAAGTAATAATTCGTTCATTATAAACTCCAACCTTTGTATAACCTATGAATTATGTTATGGAGAAAACTTGATGGCACTGCGATTACGCATCCAATCGATGTAGAAGTAGAAAAAGCTATTTTGCGTGAATTAGCGAATGGTTTTAAATTAAAAGTATGTATTGGCACCGACTCACAAGTAAAGCAAAACATTGTTGAATTTGCCACTGCCATTGTTTTCATAAGAGAAAAGCATGGTGGATTTATGTTTTTCAATTCCTTTATCACCAAAAACCATTTTTCAATTAAAGAGCGTATGCTTCATGAAGTTAGTAAATCTATTGAAACAGCTTACGAACTATGCAATTTATTTGACCGTTATGGCATAGAGATGGAGGTTCATGCCGACATTAATACTGACCCAAGCTTTAAGAGTAATGCTTCGCTAAAAGAAGCCATGGGGTATATTATTGGTATGGGATATACATTTAGAGCTAAGCCAGATGCTTTTGCAAGCAGCTATTGCGCCAATAAAGTAGTACATTGATTTCGATCTGAATGACTTTGATTAAATGATTTCAATTAAATTAAAATAATTTTACCAGTAGCGTTGACTTCTCCTATTTTCCATACTCCTGGTCTATTTATTTCTTTTGAGCTTGTGAACATTAATCCACCGCTAGTTTGTGGATCGCA
>JADLHV010000159.1 GCA_020848595.1 Bacteroidia bacterium | reverse complement strand
TTGTATTTATGTAAAATATTATTGAGCAATACTCTATTGAATAGTTCATCATCGGCCACTATTATTTTCTTGTTTTCGAGGAATAACAGGTCATTTAAATACGAATTTTCTAAGGCAAGGTCTTTTTTAGTTCCGACTATAAAAGGTAAAATCAATTTAACACTCGTACCTTTATCGAGTTCCGACTCAAGATGTATTTCTCCATTATGCAATTCAACAAGCATTTTAGTAATACTTAATCCAAGTCCCGAGCTGCCCGCTTTATTCCATCCAGCGGCATTTTCGGCCATATGGAATTCTTTAAAAATATTTTCTAATTCACTTTTACTGATACCAATTCCAGTATCAATCACTTCTATTATGATTTCGCAGGTATTCCCATTGAGTTGTTTATATTTTAGTTTAACTGTTATACTGCCTTCTATGGTGTATTTTATTGCATTGCCAATGATATTGAGCAATATCTGCCTTAATCTATAAGCATCTCCAATAAGAACATCTGGCACGTTATCATCAATTTCAGTATGAAGTTCTATATTTTTATCCGAAATAAGGGGATTGAGTAATTCGACTGTTTGTTTAAACGTTTTACTAATTTCAAATCCTTTTTTGGCTAATTCTAGTTTTCCAGCGTTTAATTTAGAAAAGTCGAGAATATCATTCACTATATTTAAAATATGTTGAATGGATTTTTGAATAATTTCTGTTTGCTTTCGTTGCGCATAATTTAAATTAGATGCGTGTAATTGATCTACAAAACCAGAAATAGCATTAAGAGGGGTTCTGATTTCATGACTCATATTAGCCATAAATCGCTCTTTAATCATCGCTAATTCTTCAGCTATATCTTTAGATGCAGCTAATTTTCTTTGAACCTTTGCTAACTGAGTAATATACCTAAAATATACAAAAGCCGCTAGTATAATAAACAATCCAGTGCAAGCTCCAAGTAACATAATGGAACGGTTTGCAGTTTTAATTGTCGATTCGGTTTCGAGTCTTTCAGTATCTAAACGATCGGTTTCCATAGTCACCAATTGGTCGAATATTTCGGCGACTCTTAAATTCATGAAATGGTCGAGCTCTAAGTATGGATTGATATTTTTAGAATCTGCTAATTCAAGGATATCGGTTTTTGCAAGATTTTGTTCATTAAAAAGCGTATCCATTGTGAGCACATCTGGTTTAACCATACCTGATTTTTTACCGCTTTTTCTTCTTCTATATTTTACTTCATTGGCTGCTCTGTCCATTGCAGTTCGTATAGATTGCATGTTCATATAATCTTCAATCAATCGCTCTATCGATTTGTCTTGTTGGAAACGTACGATATTGGCAATATTTCTAATCTTATTATTGACATGCATTTTTAATGAATCTATTAATGAAGATTCTTCTTGAGTGATTTTTCTAGATAGTTTTAAATCTCTTAAGTACGATCTGACTTTTGCACCGGTCGAATCAACTTGTGCCAAATAACTTCTTCTATGCGTAATAACATACATTTCAAGTTTGTTATCGATGCCTATATAATTATTCTGAATACTCTTGATGGTGTTTAATTCAAAATCTTGATTAATTCTACTTTTTAAATTCGTTAATGAATCCGAAATCCTGAAATAACTGATGATACCAGTCGTTGTAATTAATATAAACGAGAGGAAAAGGAGAATATATACCAAGTTACCCCACTTGCTATCTTGCAGATAAAACAATCTCATTTTGGTCAAAACATTCAAATGTAACATATTATCGTTTAAAAATTGTTAGGGAGTCCCAAATGAGACTCCCTAAATTGAATATAAATATAAAAATGAAAAGGGGCAAGGTTTTATTAATAGCTCATTATCAGATACTCATCTTTTATGCCATTTGAGTTTTTATTGTATATTTCGAGTTTAAACTCTTGTTTATTAATAGATTATATATATTTCACTAAATAGTTTTAAACATTTTTTTCTCAATTTGAGAATATTTCTCATTTTTTTGAGAATAGGCGCTAGTGTTCAAATAATCAATGTGTTAAACTTGCGAATCGGTTTTTTAAATCAATGTTTTTATCTTAGTTTTCTTGATTTGGATTTGTCTTTATCAATTTGATTCAAAGGTTTTGTTTGATAACTCTAAATTGTTAGTCTTAATATTAAAGTTTAAATAATCTTATGTTCTTAAATCTGTCATTAATTTGGATATGACGCAATTAAGTCACATTTTATATTTAATTTGCGTCTATAAAAATATGATTGTAGAAATACTTAGTAAAATTAGACTTGGATTGCTTGCCTTATCCTTTTTATTTCATTTTTCGAATGCCAATGCTGTGTGTAATTTAAATGCTCAATATACCTATACCGATTCGATGGGGCATATTAAATTAATTAATCTATCGAATGGCTATAATCGAGCAACTTGGCATTTGAATCATACCAATTTATTGCCTAATAATACAGTATATCTTCCTGTCGCTGGTAAATATCTTATTACACTTACAATTTATGATACCAATCAAGTAAATTGCATGGATACCTTTATGGGGTTTATTAATTCTACGGGTGACTGTATTACCCAAGCTGGATTTAAATATTCTTCTGAAAATGTAGGTAAAAATGCAGCAAAATTCACTAATACTACTGTTTCAAATCGTTTAAAATGTTTGTGGAATTTTGGCGATGGGATGATTAGTAATGACTTTCAACCTTTACATCAATATCTTAATGCTGGAACATATTCAACTCGACTTTTAGTTTATGATTCATTGTATCAATGGTGCTCAGATTCAATAGAATTGCCAGTCTCTGTCAAAGAATGTTATGTAGAAGCTGATTTTACTTTTATAGATACAAATGGTTTAAGGGTGTTTTTAAATAATAAATCAAAAAATGCAAGTGCCTATCTTTGGAATTTTGGTGATGGGAGCTATAACTATAATTACGGGAGTGTAAGTCACACTTATACCAATTATTCTATTAGATATGTAACTTTAATTGCTAAAGATACTATCAATAATTTTTGTTC
>JADLHV010000158.1 GCA_020848595.1 Bacteroidia bacterium | reverse complement strand
TAGACAATAACAGTGTTTTAAATTCAATACGAATGGTATGGAATTTTATAAATAAATTTTAAAAAAAATAAAGAGTTAAATCTTTTTAAGATGACGATATTCAATGTTTTATAACGACAAAAAGCTTCCAAACTTAATTGGAAGCTTTTTGTCAAAAAAATGTCATAATACTCAGTATTAACACTTTTTTTACACTAATAGTTGTTTAATAAGTGCTGTGTTAAGTAAAGTTGTATCATTTAAATAACTTAAAAGTTAATTGTTATTATTTTGGTTATTAGGGTTGTCATTTTTGGCAACCTTTTTTTATGCCATAACAATATTAATACGCACTTCTTTTATTGTAAGAAGATTTGTTGTTTTTCTTCTTGTAGCCATAATTAGAAGAACCTTGACGATTAGCAGTTTGAGCTGGTTTATCATTTCTTTGAGCAGTAGGTTCTGGTTTAGTATTAGAGAAAGAAGGTTGATTTAATTTCGGAATACTAAGACGTATTAATTTCTCAATCGATTTTAAATACGGGCGTTCATCTTCGGCGCAAAAAGAAATGGCGCTGCCCTTATTACCAGCTCTGCCAGTTCTACCTATTCTGTGAACATAAGTTTCAGGAATATTAGGTAATTCGTAGTTGAGCACCCATTCAAGTTCTTCGACATCAATTCCTCTGGCGGCAATATCGGTAGCAACTAAGACACGTAAAGATCCATCTTTAAAACCATTCAAGGCATTTTGACGGGCATTTTGAGATTTATTACCGTGAATAGCCATGGCTTTCACATTGCTTTTGATAAGGAATTTTACCACTTTATCGGCACCGTGTTTAGTACGGGTAAAGACAAGAATAGAGCGAATATCTTTGTTATCTAGAATGTTGAGTAATTGCGTGTTTTTTTCGCCCTTTTCAACATAATACAATTTTTGATTGATGGTTTCGGCAGTAGAAGAGACAGGAGTTACTTCAACTTTTCCAGGCTTATAGAGTAATACGTTGGCTAGTTTAGTGATTTCATCGGGCATAGTAGCCGAAAAGAAAAGTGACTGTTTTCTTTGTGGCAATACTTTAATGATTTTTTTAACATCATGGATAAAACCCATATCGAGCATACGGTCAGCTTCATCTAGAACAAAGAATTCGATATCTTTTAAAGAGATATAACCTTGTTGTATCAAATCGAGTAATCGACCAGGCGTAGCAATCAAAAGATCGATACCAGCTTTTAGGGCTCTAACTTGAGATTCTTGTTTAACACCGCCAAAAATGACAGCTTGTTTAATTCCAGTATGTCTACCATAAGCGCCAAAACTTTCATGAATTTGGATGGCGAGTTCGCGTGTTGGAGTAACCACCAGACCACGGATTCTTTTTTGTTTTCCCATTTGATTAGATTCTTGCATGAGTTGAATCATTGGGATGGCAAATGCTGCAGTTTTTCCTGTACCGGTTTGGGCACAAGCTAATAAATCGCGTCCACTAAGTACTATAGGAATAGCTTCACTTTGGACAGGGGTAGGCTTTTCATAGCCTTCTTCTTGAATGGCCTTTAATATGTAATCGGCCAATTTTAGGGATTGAAATGTCATAAAATGTTACGGAACTTCTCTTATGCGCTCAGGTTAGTATTCGACTCTAGAGGGAATTCACCTTTGTAGGTCCTTGGTCAGAGAATATTAGACGAATGTCCGTTAATGTGCCGCAAAGATACGATAAATAAATGAAATATAATAATCTCGGCGAATTAGTGATGCCTCGTTGCGATTGTAAATTGCTTTTAAATTTGTGATTCTTTGGTTTATTTCAATTGAAAATTTAGGATAAAAACTAGTCCTTAATTCCAATATTTCAGACTTACTTTTTTTTCTTTTTAGTTTTTAATTCTCCCTTCAAACCAAATTCAATTCCATAGTCAATCCATTGTTTTAAATCGATGTCTTTTATTATAGCATCTGGGTCTACATAAATAAATCCTTTTAAACTTCTTCCGGTAAAATCCATTTCTTTAGCCCCATCCATTTGCACTAGTTCTTCGTATTTGTTATCCATTACTCTAAGCATCAGTTGATTCTTAGCTAGCCCAATACACATTTTTTCATTAATCATAAAAGCAATTCCACCAAACATTTTCTTTTCTTCATAATTAATTTCAAGATGCTTTAATAATTTCGAAATTCTTTCAGCGAGTTCTTCATTGTATGCCATATCAATACGATAATTTTTATTTAATAGTCAAAAAAAAAGTCCTGTATAAAACAGGACTTTTTAAAGAATTTTATATCAAATTATTTAACGTCAACTTCAACAGCGTTTAAAACGTCAGTTTGACCGTTAGCAACGAAAGCAACAACTTTCAAATCATCAATGATTACAGCGCCACCACCTTCAACAGCAGTACCATGGTAATCGTTTGGAACAGTGTAAGTGAAAGTTTTGCTTACTTTAGAACCAGTAGTTTTGGTTTCTGTAATAGGTTCACCCCATTGTCCAGTTAAGAATTCTCTAACAACGTGATTTTGCTCATAGCTGTTAGAATTTGGAGTACCACCTGATTGCTTAGAGAATAAATGATCTTGTAATAACAATACATTTAAGTTGTTTGCAGTAGTAAAATCAGAAGTGTAGTAAAGATCAACTTTAACAGTTAATAATCTAGTACCAGCATCAAAAGTTGCTTTAGCACCGATATTAACTGGAGCAGACATTGCCATAACTTTGTTAGCAGCAGTTGCCCATGAACCTCTACTCATTGCATATCCGTTAGCAATTTGAGGTGTAACGTTTAATTCAGAACATAACATTCTGTTAATTGTTCCAGCAGGGAAACCAGAAACTTTTGCTTGAGTAACTAAAGCACTACCAAAATTAGTTGTAAAGTTAGCCCATCCAGTTGCAGGTGTAGCATAAGAACCAGCATGAACAGCTAAGATGATAAATTTACCAGGGTTAGCATCTAATATAGCTTTTGCTCTAACGTGACCATCAGGGCAATAGCCACATCTAACGCCAGTAAAGTCTTCTAAAATTGCAACTCTATTCATTGGAGTAGTTGGTGCCAAAAACTCTGTATTGGTGTTGTTATCAGTAGAACCTGATTTGTCTTCTTCCTTTTTACAACCCGTAATAAGGACCGCAAATAATGCGAATGATAATAATGCGTAAGTAAATCTTTTCATATAAATTATAAATTAATGTTTCAAATATCTCGATTTATGTTAAAATAAACAAGCACACAAGCAAAGTTTTATTGCACTTAAGTTATATTATTTGCAAATATTTGAATTATAATAATTTAAGATTTAAGAATAGTTAGTTTAATATTTAATGCAATATTAAATTTAAGTGCATTTTAGAAATAGGTCTACACTAAGATAAATAGGATACATCTTAATATCCCGATAACTAAAATTTCAATTAAATTTAGTTCAAATTAGAACTTCAGTAAGCTTTAAAAGTTAAAAATTCACATTATTACAATTTCACTAAATGCCTACCAACTTGACCATTGGCTGTAATTAATTGATAATAGTAATTTCCAGGAGGTAAATTGGAGCCATTTAAAACATAACTGTGCTTACCTTTAGACATCACTTCTTTAACCAATACGCTAATTAGTTTGCCTTGGTTGTCATACAATCTTAATTCAACTAAACCACCAGGAGAAAGGTATTCGATATGTGTTAAATCATTGAAAGGATTAGGGAAGTTTTGCATCAATGATAAATTATCGACTTGATATTGTTTAATAGAAGTTGATTTTTTAAATATCGGTAAAGTATCAAATTGATGTAATAAAATGGTGCTATCTACCAAAGATTTTGAAGCTTCGAACCAATCAATTAAGATACTAGAGTATACTTGTCTAAAGTCATATTGCATAGGCAAATTATCGTCGACATTAACATTACTTGGTATAGTTGGATTTGCGCCAATAATAGTTGGATTAACTTGAGTCCCGAATACAAATAAAGGCGCCGCTGCACCATGATCTGTTCCTCGGCTATCGTTGCTCTTTATTCTTCGTCCAAATTCGCTATAAGTCATGCCCGCTACTCTATCAGCTATGCCAAGTTGTTCGCAATCAGTTTGAAAAGCTGCGATTGCATCCGAAACATTTTTTAATAAAGTAGCGTGAGAACCAGTTTCATTGCCACCTGAAGCATTAACTTGAGCAGAGTGGGTATCAAATCCTCCAATACTAACGGTATAAATTGGAGTTTTTAATCCGCCAGCAATTAGGTTTGCAACTATTTTTAATTGGTCAGCTAAATTGTTATTACTAGGATAAGTAGCCTTATTGGTGACACTTAGTGCCGCCGCTTTAACTGTAGTGTTATATGATTGAGTTTGTTGTAATACCAATCTAACATAAGTTAATTCATGACCCATTGGTGTATTAGGCGCCTGATCTACAGTTCCTGTAACAAGTTGATAAAAAGTTGTCGGGTCAGATATGGCCATTCCTGTATTGGCAGAAGAGCCCATCAATGCAGTAGAAACACTATAACCAATAGAAATGGCTAAAGGGTCGGGTTCTTCTGTACTAGGATATCCATTTGGAAATCCGGGGTATTCTGTTTCTAAAAAACGTCCAGCCCAACCTGAGTTTAAAAACACATTACTATCGCTAGCAGAGTGCCAAATATCGGTAGCTCTAAAATGCGAAAAATTGGGATTAGGATAACCAACTGCTTGTACAATATTAACTTTACTGTCATTGAACATTGTTCTTAATCCAGTCATTGCTGGATGTAAACCTGTTTCAGTGAATCCAGTTAAACTTAAAATTTTGTTTTCTTGAATTAAGACATTGCTACGAGCATTCGATAGGTTGCTATATTGGTCAATTGGAATTACCGTATTTAAACCATCGTTTCCACCGTTTAGCTGAATAAAAACAAACACACGTCCATTTTTTGCAGAAGCTTCGGCAATTGCTTTAAGCATAGGGGTTGCCGCATGAGCTTGGAATTTGATACCATTAACAACAAATGGCAATAATCCAGCTTTTAATGATTTTGAGAGAAATTCTTTTCTTTTCATGTCAGTGTATTTTAATTATGCCAATTGGTTTTCTGCTAAGTCCAATAAATATTTATACATATAAATTAATCCAGTTAGAACGATGTTCTTTTTACCAGTATCATTCGGGTCATTCATATAATCGTTCCAAGCATTTGTCCAATAATAATCGCTAGTTTGACCGAATAAGAGTGTACTTTCTTTTAAGCCTTGTTTTTGGGTGGCAGAGATATCCATCGAAAACATTTGATTGATAGATTCTTGAATCAATTTATTTGGGTCCGATGGGTCTGAACATTCTTGTGCAAATCCAATAATATCTGCTACCAATGTATTAGTGCCTTTGTATTGAAATCCAACCATTAAATACACCGTATACATAATACGTTTAGGCAGAGTATCAGAATTTAACCATAATTGATAGTATTGCGGGGTTTGATAATAAGCTGGCCAACCCGAAACATTTGGTGGATTACCCCAAAAAAGTCCAGATATATAACTCGCAATCCAAATTGTATAGTAAGCCGAGAACTTATCTTCTACATTACTTGTCGGAAATTGTACTTTGAATTGTTTGATAAAAGTACTGTATACATCTAATGGGTTTTTAATATAACAACCAATATTATTACTATCATAGAAATGCTCACTTTTTAGTAAGGCTTCTAATAATGGTTTGATTTCCCAATTTTGTTTAAAATCATTAGCTAAAGGAATAATGACATTGTTTTCGATATTGGTATCTATAACATAATAGACAAAATAACGATATAACTTTCTAACGATATAACGTGCTACGACATCCTCTTTAGAGAAAATCATATTAATAAGATCATCCGTTTCTAAGGCGCCATTGTTTCCTGATTGTCCATTAATCGTGGTATTATTAAAAAATGCAGAAAACGTTTTATTATTAGTATCATGAACAACACTAGAAAAGAACGAAGTGTAATTGGTGATATTGATTCTCCATCCAGTTAATACGCGAGCAGCAGCTTTAACATCATCTTCAGTATATTGACTTTCTGGTGATTTTCCTAAGGTAAATAACTCTAATAATTCACGCGCATAATTCTCATCAGGTGCTGTTTTAGTATTTAAATAGCCATTTAAATAAATGAGCATTCCAACATCTAATGTCACTAATTTGACCATATCTTTAAAATTACCTAGACAGTTTTCTCTAAGCATTTTATGGTGATTATAAGCAATAATTGGACTGCCAATAGTTTCTGTTTCAGTAGCAAAATGATTATGAAAAAAGAAAGTCATTTTTTCACGGATATGTCTATCTGGACTCAGAATTTGTTCCATACTCCATGCGTATAGAGAATTTCTTCTTTGAGCACTAAAATCGTTGTTTTCTGGACCATTAATCCATGTATCTCCTACAGAAATATCAGGATCAATATTCGTTGGCGTATTATAGCCATTTACAGGAGGAGAGGGTTGAGTAGTTGGTATATTAAGTAAATAGTCAACGGCATCACTCATAGACATCGCCTTAAAAAAATCAACATCAGCTTTTGTATGTCCAAATAAAGTTCGTCTTAATAAATGCCTAACTTGTGTTTCACCCCAAGTGCCACTATAATTTGCAATACCTCCTTTACCTCAATCTAAATCTGTTGGAAGCGCTTTGTTCTGGAATTGTTCTGCTGGTATAGCCTTTGGTGGGTCTTTTTCCAGAAGTAGGTCACTAATAAATGATCTCCTTTGCATAATTGTTTGAGTTGGTTGGATTAATAAAAATTGGACTGCCTTTTAAATAAAAGTTGCATCCTTTTCCAAATTTATGAAAAAAAAGTTTAAAACTAAAATAAAGACTTTGTGGAAATTGACTTGAATTTACTTGTTTTAGATAATTTTAAAAGTTAAAGTGCATTGAACCAATAAATTGAAATTTTCCAGTTTTTTGTACTGTACTTTAAAAATAAGTTTAATCTTGCCTTAAATTTAACGCTATCTCAATAAAGTAAATGTTCCCGATTTAATATATAACTCACCATCGGTTCCTCTGGCACTTATACGATAGAAATAGACATTCTGCTCACAAACTTCTCCTTTAAATTGGCCATCCCAAGCACCCATACAGTCGTTTGTCTCATAAAGTTTCTCTCCCCAAATCGAGTATATTTCCATATGATAATCATATAGATATTGACCCTTTGG
The DNA here is from genome assembly GCA_020848595.1 of Bacteroidia bacterium. Lineage (GTDB taxonomy): Bacteria > Bacteroidota > Bacteroidia > NS11-12g > UBA955 > JABMMZ01. The sequence continues at coordinate 911 of JADLHV010000158.1, read as the reverse complement.
TGCAAATACATCATTAATACCATTGCTATTGGGTGAAAATGCATTCGGTATAAATAAAGTCGACTGCGGTTTAATTCTTAAGTAATTTGAAATACTTACTCTAGCTCCGCTACCATTTAATATAGCGGTTACTCTATAAATATAATTCTTTTTACAACTATTCTGACTGCCATCATCGATATAAAAAGTATCTGTTGTTGTGCTTATTGTCTCAAAACTTCCGTCTTCTAATTGTCTTTGCACTTCGTAATAACTTACTCCTTGTAACCAAGTTTTATATGGATTCCAACGAATGCCTGGTGGATCTAATTCAGAAACAATATAATTTCTTAATAATATGTTACCCGATGGATGCATTAATTTACTGGTGTCTCCACAATCATCTCTTTGTCTTAAATAGTATTGATAGCCTATTTGATCGACATAAACTCTTTTGTCTAAATAGCTTAAACTATCAATCGAAATATCAATTATTTTCAATCCATTTAAATCGTATCTTTCTAGTGAATAGCCAATAATATTACTTCTGTCATAAGAGCCTCCTTTATACCTTGTCATTCTTATCGCTGTGTCATTTTCTACACTCACTAAGAAATTGTTTGGTGTAGGTAGGCGATTCTCCCAAGTGGCTTTGCTATTTGATGTATCGCTATATGAAAAACTTGTGCCAATAGCTTTAACTCTGTAAGCATGTGTTTGTTTACAATTTACAGTGCTATCAATATAACTAAAAGTTTGCCCATCTGTTTCTCCAATAATCTCAAATTCATCAATTGTATTTATACGTTCAACGACATATTTATCTACTTTCCATCCGTTATATGGATTCCATTCTAAGCGATTGCTGTTTATTAATGGGATACTCTTTAAATGCACTGTGCAATGAAGTAAGTCTTTATTTGATTCTGCTT
>JADLHV010000157.1 GCA_020848595.1 Bacteroidia bacterium | reverse complement strand
TATTGAACTCGATTCTGAGAGGATTGAACATTTAATTCAATTGCTTAAATCTGAAAAAGGATATAAGTTTTCTCAATTATATTTTTCATTAGGTGGTTATGATCAAGCTACATATAAAAGTCTTTATCAAGTAGATAGATTTGATAAAGTAAGGTCAAATATTCAATTATTAATGTCTAGATTGAAAAAGGAGCAGCTACCGTTAGGCATTCATTTTCATATTAAATTGGATAAGGGAACAGCGCCAGATATTGAAAAAGCTATGGCTGTTTATAATAAAGAGGCTTATCCATTTGTTTATATCAGTCATTCTGTAGCATTTTTTAGCAACGATGGTTATCAACGCAATGCATTAATCAATTACATTCCTAATGAATCCGAATCTAAATTGAAGGCATGTGCGTATTTGAATAAAACGAGATTTGCAGCTGATGGCGCTATATGGGCAGATGGATGTGTTATTTCGGAAATGCCTGGGGATAGTTCACTTAAGTTGGGGGATATTCAGGATTCTTTTGAAACTATCGAGAAGAATCGATTTAAGCTAATTAATGATTGGGAGCTGAAAGGCGAAATTCCAAAGCCCTGTCGAGGATGCACTATGTATCGAGAAAGACTTTCTTAGCATTTTATTCGGATAGTTTTTACCTAAAATTGTTTGAATGACAGATTAATTTAGGTGTGATGGAATTTTTTTTCACTACTTTATATCATAAACAAGCAATTCCTGCGTTTAATCGTATATGCGCAAAAGAATCCTTATAACATTGCCTGTAGCCTTAATGGTCGGATTCAGTTTGCTTGCATTGAATGTTGGAATTAAGAAAAAACTTAAGTCGAAAATATCTACTAAAGTTGTTGTTCAGCCTAAAGATACGCTTAAAGAAGGCGATATAATTTTTCAAACAAATATCAGTGGTCAAGGTAAAGCGATTCAATTAGCTACAAAATCGAAGTATACACATGTCGGAATATTGATGAAGCAAGAAGGAAGTTGGTTTGTTTATGAGGCTGTTCAACCAGTTAGCAAAACACCTTTAGATGTATTTATTTCAACGGGAGATAGTGGTTATTATGCTATAAAGCGACTTAAAGGCTCAGATACTTTATTAAATATGGACAAATTAGCACGAATGCGCACCTATATGATTACCCAATTAGGAAAAGATTATGATCCATATTTTAATTGGTCGGATTCTACCTTGTATTGTAGCGAGTTCGTTTGGAAATGTTATCGAAAAGCGGGGATTGTCTTAAGTGATTTAAGAGAGTTAAAGTCTTTCAGTTTAGGAAGTCCATTAGTTCAAAGAACACTGAAAGAACGATATGGAAATAAAATTCCATATACCGAAAAAGTAGTATCACCAGGAGATATATATGAATCTGAAAAATTAGAATTTATTTCAAAAGCAGTTCAATAGCTTTTGCGATAAAAAAATTATAAAAGTTTTAGGGCTTGTTTGATAATTTCTTCAACAGAAATACCTGCCTGAGTTTCAGCAATTTTACCCAAAGTTTTTTCGGAAGCATTTCTAGGGAAACCGAGAGCTAATAAAGCTTCTAGGGCTTCGTCGAAAGATTTTCCAGGTATTCTTCCTAGAGATTCGATACCCATTCCAGAACCAATCCTGCCGACTTTATCTTGTAATTCGATGATAATTCTTTGTGCTGTTTTTGGTCCAACTCCTTTAACAGATTTCAATAAACTGATATTTCCATTACTAATAGCACTGATAATAGAACTCAAAGATTGTCCACTCAAAATCATTCGAGCGGTATTGGTGCCAACGCCATTAACTGTAATTAAATATCTGAAAAGTTCTCTTTCGGTTGAGTCAAAGAAGCCATGGAGGGTATGCGCATCTTCTTTAATAGCCATATGCATAAGCAAACGAACTTGTTTTAGAGACTTAACATGTTCGAAGGTATTCATAGAAATCAAGATATGATATCCAATGCCATTGACATTAAGAACGACAAAAGCGGGATTAATTTGTTCAATATTCCCTTCTATAAATTCGTACATTTGATATTTTAGTAGAAATTATATTGAAACTTCAGACTCACTAATTACGCTAACCCAACCAAATTTATCAGGGATTTGAAGTGCTCTCATAGCTCTTACTTCACGCAATATTTCGGCACTCAATAAGTTTTCGGTATGATTAACTTGGTATGACATGCCCATATAACTAAACAATTGAATATTTGTAACAGTAGCTGCAGTGCCAGAAACAAACATTTCTGTAAGTTCGCCTGATTTATGCCAATTTATTAATTCTTCGACACTAACTTTTTTCTCAATAACCTCTTTGCCATTAGCACGTAAAAGTTTAATAATAGAATCTCTAGTAATACCAGCTAGTAAGCTGTCGTTTAATTCAGGTGTGTAGATAGTATTTTTGGTAACAATAAAAATATTACTTGTTCCAGTTTCTTCCAGATATTGATGATGTTCTCCATCGGTCCATAGCACTTGGTCAAAACCATCTTTTTGAGCTAATCTGGTAGGATACATAGAAGCAGCGTAATTGCCTGCACATTTAGCAGCACCGACGCCACCTTTGCTCGCACGTGTATATTTTTCTTCAATTCTAACCTTTAGAGGATTGCTATAATACGCACTAACAGGGCAGCCATAAATCATAAATTTATAGGTTTCGCTTGGTTTTACACCTAGATAGTCATCCATAGCAAACATAAAAGGACGCAGATATAAAGCGCTTCCCAGTTTGGTCGGAATCCAATCTTTGTCTATCATTACCAATGCTTTTAATCCCTCCATGAAGATTTCTTCAGTGAGTTCGGGCATGCACATACGATCAGCAGAACGATTCATTCGGGCAAGATTATCCAGAGGGCGAAAAAGAGTCACTATACCATCAGTGTTTTTAAATGCTTTCATTCCTTCAAAAATAGATTGTCCGTAATGTAAAGCTGAAAGTGTAGGGCTAATTGGGATCTTTCCAAATGGGTCGATTCTGAAATTTTGCCATTGACCATTTGCATAATCACATGAGAACATATGATCGGAAAACAACTGGCCAAAAACAATATTATCGGGATCAAATGAAGAAATTCTTGATTCTTCGACAAGATTTGTTGTAATTTTGAGGCTCATTTCTGATGCAAATTAAAGCAATTAAATGAATCAAAACCTAATAATCTCAGAAAATTATCCCGAGTTAGTGTCCTTATTCTTAGGTCATGAACTCTATTTGGTCAATGAACCAAAGTGGTACGAGGAGCTGCCAAGCGAAGGTGGTAACAAGTTCAGATTCCTCAATATAGTGTCTCACAATCACCAAGAAATTATCCCTCCAGATAACAAAGATTTTTTCTTCAGAATGGCCAATGCAATACAAACCGACCGCATTAAAATGGATGCTGATGGCTTCTGTGTTATCAATATTTTGGATTATCCAGGGTTGAAATGGAAGAACATAGAACATCTTTTTAGTCCTAAATATTGCATCTTTTGGGGTGTAGACCCACATAGTTTCGATATAAATTGTAAATTTTATGGAGGAGCAATGGAGAACGAATGCAAAATTACTTATGTTGATAGCATGGATAAAGTTGAAGCCGACACGGCATCAAAGAAAAAACTTTGGGATATTATTAAACGTATGTTTCTTATTAATTCAAATAATAAATAAATTG
>JADLHV010000156.1 GCA_020848595.1 Bacteroidia bacterium | reverse complement strand
AGGTTTTACTGCCATAAATTACCTAAAAGATAAAAAGATAATCGCTGCGTCTTTATGTTTGGGACTTTCACTTTCTACAAAACATATTCTTGCTTTTTTACCCTTAATGTTTCTTTTTAATTTAACAATTAATCGGCGAGAAAAATTGATTTTATTTCTTTTGCCTGCTGCTGTATTCTTACTAAGTTTTATTCCTTTTATTAGCGCATTAACTGCTATAAAACAAAATGTAATTGGTTATCAATTAAATCATGGTCAAACTTTAATTTATAAATTGGGTGAATTAATATTCCCTCATTTTTTAACCGATTTTGATTTCTTAAATGGTATACCATTCTCTAATGCATATAAACCATTATGGATAATCAGTTTGTTTATAGCAGGATACATTTTGAGAAAAGACTCACCTGAAAAAATTTTATTGGTTTATTTGAGTCTTATTGTTGCATTATCCCCTGCCATAAGCGAACAGTATTTTCTTATTCCGCTCATAGCAGCCATATATCTAAGAAAGCACTTAGTTAGCTGGCTTTATATAGCATTAGGCTCTTATTATTTACTTTTTGTTTCTGCACATAATACTGCTAAATATTTCAATTTAGGCAGTTTAGGATTACAATTAGACCCAAATTGGACAGCTATTGGCTTTGCTCAAATTCAAATTTTGTTGTTGATGATAGCTTATCAACTATTAAAACCTAAAATCAAAGAATCTTATTAATCATTTCCATTATCCTCTCAGTGCTTTTACCATCCCATAATGGTGGAATCGCACCCTTTTTAAAGGTACCATCAACAATCTTTTTAATTTCTTCATTTAAACTCTCAAGATTATATGGTACAAGCACATTACTACCAATATCAATGGTACTTGGACGTTCGGTATTATTTCGTAAAGTTAAACAAGGCACACCTCTATAAGTCGTTTCTTCCTGAATTCCTCCACTATCGGTCACTACAAAAGCGCTATCTGCAGTCAATTTCTGAAAAGCAAAATAATCAAGTGGCTCAGAAAAAATCAACCCATCTAAATGTTCAATATTTTCCCATAGTCCAAAATCTTTCAATTTGGCAACCGTCCTAGGATGAATAGGAAAGACCAATTTAAATTTAGATGTGATGCTTTTAATCATTTCTATTAGAATTTCTAAGCCTTCTCGTCTATCTACATTACTCGGTCTATGCATAGTCATTAAAACATAAGCGCCTTTTTGAAGATTCATTTCAGATAAAACTGAGCTTTTATTTACCTCACTTTCAAAAGCCACCAAACTATCAATCATAGTATTACCAACAAAGAACAGAGTTTCCTCAGCCTTACCTTCGGCTAATAGATGATTCATTCCACTCTGTTCGGTAATGAAATAATAATCTGCTATTTCATCTGTAAGTAATCGATTGATTTCTTCTGGCATCTCACGATCAAAACTTCTTAAACCACTTTCGAGATGAGCTACTTTTATTCCCATCTTATTTCCTGTTAAAGCTGCAGCAAAAGTGCTATTAACATCCCCAACAACAACTAACAAATCGGGTTGATACTCTATACATACATTTTCGAGTCCTAGCATTACATTAGCCATTTGGGTTGTAGGTGTACCTTGACCAATATTCAACATAAAATCGGGTCTTAAATCAAATTGATCAAAAAACACTTGACTCATTTTCTTATCAAAATGTTGACCAGTATGAACAAATTTAACTTCTAGATTAGGATAGAGTTTGGCTACTTCCTTAAAGCGTGTTACCTTAATAAAATTAGGACGAGTGCCGACGACGATGAGTATTTTTTTCAATTATTTAGTGGAATTATTTGGGCAAAATTATGATAAATAAGGATTCAAAGATACATTTATGCTTAAATGAACGTATTTTTGCAAGCTATCATTCATTATAACATCATAGATAAAATGTTAAATATTGTTCTATTCGGTCCTCCAGGCGCAGGAAAAGGCACTCAATCTCAAAAACTTGTTGATACTTTTAAATTGGTACACCTTTCAACTGGTGACATTTTTAGATACAACATTAAAAACTCTACTGAATTAGGTATTTTAGCTAAGTCTTTTATGGATAAAGGCAATTTAGTGCCTGATGAAGTGACTATTAATATGCTTGAGGCAGAAGTACTTAAATATCCAGATGCTAAAGGATTTATATTCGATGGGTTTCCTAGAACTATTGCACAAGCAGAAGCTCTCGATAAATTTTTAGAATCTAATAATACTTCAATTAGTTTAATGCTTGCTCTTCAAGTAGACGAAGAAGAACTTATTTCTCGCCTCCTTTTAAGAGGTAAAGATAGTGGAAGAGCCGACGATACGGATGAATCTATTATAAGAAATCGAATTAAAGTATATAACGAACAAACAGCTGTTGCGGCAGATTTCTACAATAAGCAAGGTAAATTTCATTCAATTAATGGGGTTGGTTCGATTGATGATATTTTTGAAAGATTAAGTTCGATAATAGTTGAAAAAAATCGCTAATAGCGACTTGATAAAAAATAAATGTCGGAAAGCAATTTTATAGATTATGTAAAAATCTTTTTCAGAAGTGGAAAAGGTGGTAAAGGTAGTGCGCACTTCCATCGCGCTAAAGGCTTACCTAAAGGCGGTCCTGATGGCGGTGATGGCGGAAAAGGAGGCGATATCCGACTAAAAGGCAATGCTCAACTTTGGACTTTACTCCACCTAAAATATCGTAAACATATTCATGCCGAAGACGGTCAACCTGGCGGCTCTGCATTATGCACTGGCGCATCTGGTAAGAATGAAATCATTGAAGTGCCTCTAGGTACAATTGCTCGTGATGCTGAATCTGGAGAAATTTTACTCGAAATAACTGAAGATGGTCAAGAAAAAGTACTTTTTAAAGGTGGAAAAGGTGGTTTAGGAAATACGAATTTTAAAAACTCTACCAATCAAGCTCCAACTTATGCTCAGCCAGGTGAAGAAGGTATTGAAGGTTGGAATGTTCTTGAACTTAAAATTTTAGCAGACGTTGGATTAGTTGGCTTCCCTAATGCCGGTAAATCAACTCTTTTATCTGTTGTTTCTGCAGCTAAACCTGAAATTGCTAATTACCCATTCACTACTATAACGCCTAATCTTGGAATGGTGCAATACCGCGATTATAGATCTTTTGTTATGGCCGATATTCCTGGTATAATTGAGGATGCACATTTAGGCAAAGGCCTTGGTCATCGCTTTCTTAAACATATTGAACGTAATGCCGTTCTTTTATATATGATTCCTGCCGATTCGAGTGATATTTTAAAGGAATATTCAATATTACAAAACGAATTGTCTCAATTCAATCCCGAATTACTTGAAAAAGATCGTGTTGTTGTAATCACAAAATGTGATATGCTAGATGAAGAATTGATGAAATTAATGAAGAAAGAATTAAAGTCTTTAGATCCCATGTTCATTAGTGCCGTCTCTGGATTAAATATCCAAAAACTCAAAGACAAGCTTTGGGAAAAAATTAAGCATACGAAAGAAGAGTGGAATTAACATAAAAAAAGGCAACCTATTTCTAAGCTGCCTTTAATTATAAATTTCTTGTTTAATTCTTAATAAATTGTTTAATCGCAACGCCATTTTCTCCAGTAAGTCGAATAGTATAAATACCAGATTCTAAATTACTAATGTCAATAGGCTGTCCTTCTATAACCGAAGCAGAATAAACAATTCTTCCTGATATATCAATTAATTCAATCATTCCAGATATTATTTCCGGATGATTGATATGTATAACATCTATAACAGGATTTGGATAAACTGTTAAAGCTTCATTGCTAATTGATCCAATTGAAGCAGCTTTCCAAGCTTGACAATTAATAACTACTTCTGAATAATCTAGTGGATTACTCTCACGGAAAAATCTAATGGTCATAGTACCTGTACCTCTAATATTTTTAGGATAAAAGTGAAATGATAATTCACCCGTATCAGTACCACCAATTTGAAATGAACCAGTATCTACTTCAGGAGCTCTACAATTAATGATATCACAAATTGCAGATTCCCATGCTGGATCTGGTAAAGTATTGTCAGTGCGAATCCATTTAATTGTTTCAATAGCTCCACCCTGGTGTCTTAAAACTGTATGCTCAAATATATCGGCGTAACCAAGTGAAGTTGGTGCTACATAACCGTAGGCATACAAAGTGTCATCATCAATCGTAAACTGTGCTTTAGCCGTGATTGAAGAGACAAAAATACAAAGAAGTAATATTCGTTTCAACATAATGCAAATGTAACAAAAAAATCACATTTGAAATTACAATTTAATTTTAAAGCTGATATCCAACGACTTAACGGAATGTGTCAACATCCCTAGCGATATAAAATCTACCCCTGCCATGGCATACTCACGGATATTTACTAAGGTTATTCCTCCAGAAGCTTCTGTTTCACATTTGCCATTTATCAATTTAACAGCTTCCGCTACTTGACTTGGCAAAAAATTATCTAACATAATACGTTGAATTGGCATCATATCTAATGCTTGTTGAACTTCCAATAAATTTCTGGTTTCAACTTCTATTCCTAATTGCAATTGATTTCTTTCAAGATATTCTTTGGCATTCCGAATAGCGTTACTAATTCCACCAGCTACATCAACATGATTATCTTTAAGCATTATCATATCGTATAATCCGAATCTATGATTATAACCTCCACCTGCAGTAACAGCCCATTTTTCTAATAATCTTAAATTAGGTGTTGTTTTTCTAGTATCGAGCACTTTGGTTTTAAGTTCTCCAATAATAGATACCGCCTCGGTAGTTACAGTTGCAATGCCGCTTAACCTTTGTAGAATATTTAATAAAAGTCTTTCACTTTTTAATAATCCAAGTGCTTTACCTGTAACTTCAAAGCCAATATCACCCTTACTAACTCTTTGTCCATCAACAACGAAGCCCTTTATTTGTACTTCAGGATCATTAAACTTTAAGATTTCGTAAGCAATTCTAATTCCAGCAGCAATTCCATCGTCTTTAAAAATCAATTGCGCGCGACTCATCTTATCTGCGCTAATACACGAAAGCGAAGAATGATCACCATTGCCGACATCTTCAGCTAAGGCACTTTGAATGATATCTAGAACGATGGGATTCTTACTGATATCTTGGATAGTTTGAGACATAAAAAAAAGTACTGCAAAGTTACTGCAGTACTTTCAATAAATAAATCTTATTAAGATATTTTGAATTCGTTAATTAAAAATGTTCCAGCTTTATAAGTTCCAGAAACTGAAATCCTAAATGTTCCATTCTTAGTTATCAAACTAATTACAATCATGCTATTAGTAGTACCATTGGTTTCGTGAGTTACTGTGGCTTTAATTGGAGGATGATTCTTGAAAAAATTATCCAAAACAATTTTTGCTTGTTCTTTAGTATTTACACCAGAAGAGGCTGGAGTAACTAATTCGATACTAGAATTAAACATCTGTACCAATTCGTTTGTATTTGCTGATTGAATCGCATTCGCAATTCTAGTACTTTCACTTGCGTTAGCATTTAAAGAAATCAGAGCAATTGCGGCAAAAAGTAAAGTCTTCATCATTTGATAGATATTTTGCACAAATCGTGCCAAATCGATTTATTTCACTAATGCAAGTCCTTAATACAGTTTATATAGACACTTTAACTATATCTAAAGCTAATTCAGGAGTATAATAACTCCTTGAACTTATGATTGTAATTTCTTTAATCGCTTTTTAAGATCCTCTATTTGATCTCTATATCTTGCGGCTTCAATAAACTCCATTTCCTTAGCTGCCTTCATCATACTTCTTTCCGACTCTTTAATAGCTTTTTCAATTTCTCCCAAACTCATATAATCAAACACAGGATCAGCCGCTAATTGCATTTCATTAGAAGAATTGTAAGAATCTACATCGCCTCTTTTAGCATCAGCAACACTTGTTTGATTCATAATTTGTTCTTTAGATTTGAGAACAGATGTTGGAGTAATACCATGTTGAATGTTATAAGCCATTTGTTTCTCTCTTCTTCTCTCCGTTTCTTCTATAGTTTTACGCATACTTTCGGTCATACGATCGGCATACATAATCACTTTTCCATTAACATTTCTTGCTGCTCTACCAATAGTTTGAACTAAACTTGTAACACTTCTTAGAAAACCTTCTTTATCAGCATCGAGAATAGCGACAAAACTAACTTCTGGCAAATCGAGCCCCTCCCTTAATAAATTTATTCCAATTAAAACATCGATATTACCTAATCGTAAATCCCTTAATATTTCTACACGATCTAAAGTTTTAACTTCACTGTGTATATAGCTACATTTAATACCAAGTCTTGTCATATATTTTGCTAACTCTTCGCTCATGCGCTTTGTGAGAGTAGTAACAAGAACTCTATCTCCTTGCTTAACACGTTCATCTACTTCCTCCAACAGATCATCAACTTGATTGGTGCATGGTCTCACTTCAATGACTGGATCTAACAATCCAGTTGGTCGAATTAATTGCTCTACGACAACACCCTCAGATTCCTGAATTTCAAAATCAGATGGTGTAGCAGTGACATAAATTACTTGATTTACAATAGAATGGAATTCATCCCACTTAAGAGGTCTATTATCCATAGCAGCGGGTAGTCGGAATCCATAATCTACCAAGTTTATTTTCCTTGCTCTATCTCCGCCGTACATTGCTTTAATTTGAGGCATACTGACGTGACTTTCATCTACAACGAGTAAAAAATCATCTGGAAAATAATCCAATAGACAGAAAGGACGTTCACCAGAATTTCTACGATCCATGTAACGGCTATAATTTTCAATTCCACTGCAATACCCGAGTTCTCGCATCATTTCTAAATCAAAATTAACCCTTTCTTCTAAACGTCTTGCTTCTAATTGCTTGCCATTTTCTTTAAAAAAAGCGATTTGTTCCACCAAATCATCTTGAATTTCTCGTATGGCTTGTTGTAACCTTTCCTTTGGAGAAACATAAATATTAGCAGGATAAATGGCTATATCATCTAAATCGTTAAGAATATCGCCAGTTGTAGGATCAAAAGATTGAATTTCTTCTATTTCATTTCCAAATAATGAAATTCGATAGGCGTAATCGTTATAGGCTAAAAATACATCTACAACATCGCCTTTCACTCTAAAATTACCCCTCTTAAATTCATCTGTTGTTCTACTGTATAAGCTATCAACTAATCTATGAAGAAGTGCATTTCGAGCTAATATATCGCCTTTACTTAATCGGATGATACTATCTTCATAATCTTTAGGATTTCCAGCTCCGTAAATGCAACTAACGGATGCCACAATTATAATATCTCTCCTACCACTTAATAAAGTTGTGATGGTCTTAAGACGCATCTTTTCAATCTCTTCATTGATTGCTAAATCCTTTTCTATATATGTTCCTGTAGTAGGAATAAAGGCTTCAGGTTGATAATAATCATAATAACTCACAAAATATTCAACAGCATTTTCTGGAAAAAACTGCTTAAACTCTCCATATAATTGGGCTACGAGGGTTTTGTTATGACTTAATACCAAAACAGGTCTTTGAACCTTTTCAATAACATTGGCTATAGTGAAAGTTTTACCACTGCCTGTTACTCCTAATAAAGTTTGAGAATGTACTTGAGAATTAAGACCTTCCACCAATTGACGAATGGCTTCTGGTTGATCGCCAGTCGGCTTAAATGGGGAAGTTATCTTAAATGACGGCATTTTACGAATATAAGAAATATAATAGCAAAAAAGAAGTCAATACGACAATTTAAACTTAAAAATCGAGAGAATTTTTATGCCTGTTCAAGACGAAATCTTTCTCTTCTAAATTCAGAATAACCCAAAGGATTATCTCTCAATGTATCTTCCTCAATTCGCTTGTGATAAATATCTATGGCTTCAAAAATTGCATTCACAAAACTTAAAGTTGAAGCACTATTTTTACCAGCAATATCGTAAGCCGTTCCATGATCTGGAGAAGTTCTTACCACTGGTAAGCCTGCAGTATAGTTAATCCCGTCTTCGAAGGCTATTGATTTAAATGGAATTAATCCTTGATCGTGATACATGGCCAAAACTAAATCAAATTGAACGTAAGATTTCATTCCAAAAAACCCATCTGCACTGTATGGTCCATAACAATTAATTCCCGCCTCTTGAGCTTCTTTAACTGCTGGTTCGATGATGTCTTTTTCCTCCATGCCCATTTTGCCATTATCACCATTATGAGGATTTAAACCTAATACTGCAATCTTTGGTTTTACAATGCCAAAATCGCGTTTAAGGCAATCAGATGCTATTTTTAATTTAGATACTATCTTGTCTTTTTTAATGGATGAAGGAACTTGAGATAAAGGTAAATGTTCGGTTAGCAAACCAACTTTAACATCATCGTTATATAATATCATTAATGACTCTTCTACGCCTAACTTATTTGAAATATAGCTTGTATGACCAGTAAATCCTTCTATTTGAATACTTGATTTATCAATAGGTGCGGTAACCATTCCATGAAGTTTACCATCAACGGCATCTTGTAACATCCTATCAATGGCCATAATAGCTTCTTTTCCTGCAGCAGCAGAAGCTTGTCCGAAATTTACTTCAAAAGCATCTTGAGAAGACGTAATTAAGTTCAATTGATGTCCTTTAATTTCAGAAATATCTCGCACCGATACATACATTGGCTTATCTAAACCGAGTACCTTTTTTGTAAAAGCAAATGTTTTTGGATTTGCATAAAGTACCGGAATACAATAATCATAAATCATTGGATGCTGAAGTGTCTTAATGATTATTTCCATCCCCACACCGTTAGGGTCACCTTGTGATATACCTATAATTGGTTTATTCATGATTGTTTACTTCTTAGCTACTTGTTTACTTAAAAAATCGACCATTAAACGTACGCCAACACCTGTACCACCAGCAGTTTTGTATGAATCAACCGAATCAATGAATGCAGGCCCTGCTATATCAAAGTGCATCCACGGATAATCTGTGAAATGTTCAAGAAACTTTGCCGCACTTATTTGCCCTCCTTCTCCTTTTCCAAGATTTGTCATATCTGCAATTTCAGATTTCAATTCTTTGGCATAATCTTCCCAAAGTGGAAACTCTACTAATCTTTCGAAAACGGCATAACTACTTTCAAAAATAGAGGTTTTAATAGTATCATCTGCATTGCCTAAAACTGCTGTTGCGTATGAGCCAATTGCCCTAACTGCAGCACCTGTTAAAGTCGCAAAATCACATACTAACTCTGGTTTCAACTTTTTAGCATAATGCAATGTGTCAGCAAGAATAAGTCTACCTTCTGCATCTGTATTCATTACTTCTACAGTGGTACCATCGTACATAGTTATAACGTCACCTGGAGCATAGCTATTTTCACCAATCCAGTTATCTGTTGCAGGCACAAGTCCAATAACATAAAGTGGTAATTCCATTTTTGCAACTGCGTTCATCACACCAGCAACAACAGCGGCTCCAGCCATATCACATTTCATTATATCCATACTTTTGGGTGTAGGTTTCAAACTCAAGCCACCTGTATCATATACGACACCCTTTCCTACTAAAACATATGGTTTCTTATTAACTGCATTCTTTGGCTTATATTCTAAAATATTAAACGTAGGTGGAATTTTACTTGCTTTATTTACAGCTAAAATTCCACCCATTTTTTGTGATGCAATTTTTGCTTCATTCCAAACTTCAATAGTAAAACCAGCCTTCTTACTTATTTTTTTAAACTCCTCAGATATTTGCAAAGAAGTTAAGAAACTATGTGGCTCATTAACTAGATCTCTCGCTAAATAAGTCGATTCAATAATTATGGATAAATTTTGAATCGATTTTGCATCAATATTTTTCGAAACAATACGAATTGTTTTTAATGAATTTTCCTTAGGTTTACTTTTGTATTTTGTAAAAGAATAGTTAGCTAAGGCCATCCCTTCGGCAAAGGCAAGTGCATTGTGGGCTATTTCTGTAATAATTGAAACAGATTCTTTTCCATTTTCATTTAATATTCCAAGCGACTTGGCACCTGCTTTTCTTAGAGATTCAGATAGTTTCCATCCAGATTGCTCCTCACTAACAATAACTAATTTTAATTTACCTTCATTATTAAATTGTACTAAAAATCGCTTATTTGCAACTGCTTCTTTAACAAAAGCTATTTCTTCCTTAGAAAGAAAATTCGATTTCAAATCTTTAGAATCGAGAATTAAGATTAATTGGTCTTTTTCTCCAGGTTTTGCACTATGTTTAATTTGTGACATTTTTCTATTTTTTTTACTCTACAATAATTAGACAATACTCTTTTTTACCTCTTTGGGCT
>JADLHV010000155.1 GCA_020848595.1 Bacteroidia bacterium | reverse complement strand
GGAGAACCTGATACGGCAACTTATATAGCACCTATGGATACCATTACTGTGGCGCCTAAGTTTGAAAATGGTGATCAAGATTTTTTTAGATATATCGAAACGCATATTACTTTATTAAATATTGGAAGTAGTTTGACTTATCTAGGAGGGAATTATAAATTTTCATTTTATATTGAAAAGAATGGCGAATTATCTGAATTTAAAATGCTCACTTTTTCTGATGCTAATATCGCTCACGAACTCGAAAGAGTTATAAGCAGAATGCCTAAATGGTCTACTGGATATTTTCAAGGTAAGAAAAAGAAAACGCTCATGGTCTATAATGTCAATCTTCGAAAAATTGACGATTTTAATGCTATTGAAGTCACTTTAAATGAATCGGATATTCAGTATAATCGTTCAACTAATCCTTTGAAATGGTCTTTAGCTATTGGCTCTGTCTTAATCTTAATAGGTTTATTTATCGTAAGAGGTGGCTAATTAAATTTTCTTAGAATTTAATTTCCATAAAGTTTTACTCTAATCTTAAAAATGCATTTGTCTAGATTATAATCACTCTAGATTATTCTACGATTACTTTTAATCGATATACTTTTTCTCCAATGATAACCATGACATGGTATAATCCAGGTGACCAGTTTTCGGTATCTACGGTGTATAGTCCATTCGACATTCGGATATCTTGACTTCTCAATATCTCTTGTCCATTTGAATTAAATATCACAACGGTGGATAATCTATATGATGCCTCTCCTGTATACTGGATATTGAAATAGTTTTGAGTTGGATTCGGGAATAAGGTGATATCGTCAAATTGATCATCTGCAAATAAAACACGTGTGCCAAATGATTCAATATCTCCTGATTGGTTGATGCCAAGTAATTCGTAAGCAACTGGATAAGATTGTATAGTTTTATCTGTTAATTTATATGAAGTAATACCGAAGTTTCTTTTACTAGTTACATCTCCAATTTTAGTCGATTGACCATTTTCTGTCTTAATTATTTGATATAACACAAGCGAACGGTCATCTATACTGGTCCAATTTATTTCTGCGCTTTCTCTACTCAATGAATTAGCTTCAAAGTTTAATAATGACATAGGTAAAGCATTGCCACCAACGCTAAATACTAAATTGCAACTCGTTTTTGAACATGGATTTCTGTACTCATCAATTACTAATATATAAGTTTGATTGGCCTTTAAACTATCAAACAAATAATATCCGCTGGTATTAGCAATAATGGTGGTATCGTGTTGTACGCCTAAACCCGGACAAGCAGCAGAATCAAATAAGCTTATGCGTAAACCATAAGGGCAATTGTTCATGTTTTGAAGGTTAATAGTAATTTGCTTGTTATACGAATAACCAACTGTTCTAAATCTGTAAAAAATAGTATTACAAGCCATGTAGCCAGCTGTGTTAGGTTCTGTACCATAAGTCTTTGCGCCACACAAATCGCCATAAAATGTGCCTCCTGGATCGGTTATCTGAATTGGATTATTACATTGGTCATTTTCTTGTGGTCCTTGAAGCACTATCGCCATTGTATCGACACTTTTACAAACACCTTTTGATACTGTCCAAATATATTTATAAATACCACTATCTAAGCCATAAATTGTCGTACTATCTGAATTAGGCGTTAATATATCGGGGGTATTCATGCCACTCAATTGTGTCCAAAGTCCTGTTCCTAAACTTGGCACGGTGGCACTCATTTTAGTGCTAATATTACAAGTTATAATATCTGGTCCGGCATCACTAAGCGAAGGAATTGAATCTATGGTAATGCTCATGGTATCTCTTGATGGCTCACAAACACCATTGCTTATCACCCATTCGAAATTAAAGATTCCAGCATTTAATCCTGTTACTAAACTTGAGTCTAAATCTGGATTTAAAATATTGGCAGTATTATTTATTGCATACCAATGCCCTTCACCAATTAATGGACTATTGCCTTTTAATTGTACCCCTGTATATAAACAATAGCCCGAATCGTCGTTGCATATCGCCTGAGTTGGAAGTAATTGATTTAATAGAGAGAACGTGTCTTGATAACTGCAATTGCCATTTTCTATCTGCCATTCAAATAGACTTAAACCTGTATCAAGGTTATTTATAAATGTATTGTATAAAGTATCGTCAATAAAGTTGACGGATGTTCCAGAAATCTGTGACCATAATCCGCTGCCTATTAATGGTGAATTCCCTCTTAATTGTATACTGTCTTGGTTGCATATAATGGTATCATTCCCAGCAAACGGACTGCTAGGTTCGTCGTATAGTATTGTGATTTCTACGGTGTCTCGAGTCGGTGGACAATAGCCATTAATTACAACCCATTCGAATAAATAAGTACCTTTTATTAGATTTTCTACTCTTGTTTTTGGATCTATGCCTGAAATAATAATAGCCGTATTGGGTCCGCTTATTTGTGTCCAACTAGCACTGTGATTGCCTGTAAATCCTGCATTTAAATTGGTATAAGGTGGACACACTGTTGTATCATTCCCAGCAAAGGAAGGCATGGTGCTGTCGTAATTGTTAATTAAAACAAAATCACTTTTAACACAACCTTTATTGGTACTTGTCCATTTTAACAAATAGGCACCTCCTATTACATTGTAAAAATTACTATTGTATAAATTGTAATTAGAAAATGTCCCTGTATTCGGTCCACTTGTTTCCGACCAACT
>JADLHV010000154.1 GCA_020848595.1 Bacteroidia bacterium | reverse complement strand
GAGTATATGCAAAGTAATCCATATAGGCATTTCTACTCATTAGGTATTTACCTAAGAGATAATAGTATGTATATTAATTACTTAGCAGATTTTTTACACACAAAATACACAAGATATCATGAGAAAGACAGACTATTTCAATTCGAAAGCCCTTGGATGGATCATCCGAGTTGGTTTAACCAAGAGAGCCGGCATTTTATGCTTGCTAACATTGGTGATCATGAACCACGGCATAGCTCAAAGTCATGACCATGAAGACACATTAGTTGCTCTTCCAAAAAACGCATTCAGCATCAACCTGTTGCAGAACACGGGGACGCAATTTAAATTCGAAATTGTCAACAACAATTTGGACACAATCGAGCCATTTTTTGTTGAGATTTTCGCCATCGGATTCAACTTTACTGAGGAGTGCATTCTTCAGCAAAGCATCAATAACAACAATTTGGAAACTAATCTTGAGAAACTCTGGGGACCGCAGTTTATTTCCCTAGGGGTCGGGACGATTCCTCCCTCGGGGCATTATGCTACCACTCTGGGGACACTCTCGAATTCGCAAGGATCAATGATTAAGATTAGAGTTTTCGGTACTATCAACGGCCAGAATGTCATTTGGGTCGGGTATTTGAAAAAGTAAGCACCAACAAATTGTAACGTTATGAATAAAATTATACTCAAAATTATGGTGTTAGTTGCTCTTAGTAGCATTCTACCATCAAAAGTTTCGGCACAGTGTGCCAATAATATAGGATTTGAAAACGGAAATTTTACTGGCTGGACAACAGCAACTGATAGTGTTTTCATTAATGCTTCACAAAGACGATATATAACGCCTGGTATTAATATGGGTGTCCTCAATTATGGGGGTACTGATATGTATTTAGGTACTGTATCTGCGGCCAATGCCACTGTTGGAAGTAAAGTTATTAAAGTAGGAAACAGAGCTGTTAGAGCAACTGCCGATACGGTTTATAGAACTTATATCATTGATAGTCTTTCGGATAAATTAACCATTTACAGTTATGGCGTTGTAGAATTAGCGCACAACTATTGGGGTGTTCCAATCAATGAAGCACCTGGTTTTGGTTACGAAATATTAGTCAATGGTCAGAAACTTGATTGTTTAAGAGGTGCATTCTTCTGCGGAAACGTTGATAATCCCCCTGTTTGGCAATTAGGAACTTTCAAAGATACTGCAGGGGTTAGAAAATCTACAGGATGGGGAGAAGAAACATTGAATTTCGCTTGTTTTGTTGGTGATACTGTAGAAATAAGATTATTTACTAGAGACTGTATTCTACTAGGTCACTTTGCTTATGCATATTTTGACGTAGTGTGTGGAGATACATCAAAACCTGTTATCTCTCAAATATCTGTTCAAGATATCTTAGCAAGTGATTATCTTGACTTATTTTGTACTCAAGATGCAACTTTAGAACTAGAACCTAATACTGAAATTTGTCCTATCTACAGAGGCACTGTACAATGGTCTCCACAAAGTTTTATTATTGGATCAACCACGGTAGATTCTGCATTAATACACGTACCAGATTCATTTTGGATTTATGCTGAAGCACAATTTTCCAACTTCTGTCAAACCATCGATGTCATAGATTCCATTTTTGTGCGATATTGGGCTTATGATCCACATGATAATATTCCTAAGTTAGACAACAATTATTGTAGTTGCGAGAACGATACCCTCGACTTCACCGATGCTAACATATCTAGTATATTAGATAATTATCCCAAAACATATACGGTAGATGCAGAAAACAGATTAATATTTAATCCTTGTGATAATTTCTATACCGAAACGACTTGGAAAAACCCCTCGACAAGAGTTGTCACCAATGGCAGTCAGATAGGCACTTCGCCTTGGTCGAGTGGTAATACAGAAGGAGCAATTTCTTATGACACTTTAACAGGAGCAGGGACTGTTAGATTTGAAGTACAAATACAAGCAGGCAAAAGCTTCTATATTGGTTTAAATAGTTCTAATTCAAATAATGGACAAGACATGGACCAGTATTTATATGTTAATGGAACTAGTATTCGCGCTTATTACCGAGGTTCAAACTTATCCAATCTAGGCACCTTCTCTGGCACTGCAGTAATCGATTTTGAAATTTTAGCCAATGGTCGTGTAAGAATTTATATCAATGGTGTTTTCGAATATTCTTATTCAAGTTCTAGAAGTGTTACTTTCCCTGTTTTTGCAGATTATTCTGCCAATAGTAATAATACCAACCATGTATACAAAACATCGTTCAGAGGTCCAACAACCTTAGGACGTGTATTTGATAGTTTACAAAACAAAACAACTCAGGAATTATATTTAACTTATGTAGACCGTTGCGGTATAACCGTAAGAGATACTATCCGTTATATCCCGGGTTTAACTGCAGCATTATTGGTTAATGATTATATTCAATGTGGATTGAATCAAGTTCAATTCAATATGAATACAAGCTGGCCTTCAACTATAGAAGGTATTTCATGGAGTGGAGATGCAAGCGGTACATTTACGCCACCTGCAGGCAATGGTTCCTTAAATACCACGGGTACAAGTTTATTATACGACCCTAATGTTCCAGATTACAACTTAAATCCTGTAACCATTATTGTTACTGCGTTTTCAGGCTCTTGTTCTGTTAATGACACAGCCTACTTAGATGTTAACGAAATTCCTCTAGCTAATGCCGGACCAGATATTTCAACGACTGCTGATACATTTAATATTGGTGGAGCTCCATCTGGGTCATGTTTAACTTGTGGTAGCTTACATTACAATTGGAATAATGGTGGCACAATGAATGATTCTACTTTAAGCGACCCATCGGTATATAAAAGTCTTGTACTCAATAACGAATATATAGTTAGAGCTTACGATTCTACAACTGGATGTTATAGTTTTGATACAACTTATGTATACACATCATTACCAACTTACGATAACCATTTACATGCAGATTGTATTAATGGTCATACAGTAGAGTTTAGATGGGTGAGTATTCCAAGCGAAACGATTAAGAAATTTTCTGTTGAATATTCAGATGACGGAGGAAGAAGTTGGAAAGAATTGCGATCTATTAATGCCAGTGGACAATTTGGCTCTGTAGCACAGCAATACAATATGTCTATAGAAAAAGTTGACAATCCGGCTGCTATTTATAGATGGGTTACTATAAACAATTCAGGTGAAAGAGTGAATGTAACTATTCTAGATGAATTGAGTTGCAGTGATATTCCAACTTACATGATTTATCCTAATCCATTTACCAACGAACTTGAGTTAAATATATTTGCAACTAATGGCAGTAAATTGAATTACACCTTCGAAATTTATAATCAATATGGACAATTAGTATATACCAAAGAAGTGAACTATACTGAGTCGAATATGAGTACCTTAATAGCCATCGACGGACTCAATGGTTTAAGTTCGGGTGTTTATAGTTTCAATGTAAAAAGCAGAGGCGAATCATTATATAGCACATTGCTAGTTAAATCGAATTAGACGACATCTATCACGTTTCCACAAATACACAAACAAGCTGCTCAACATCATCAATGCTCCTAAATGGGAGCTTGGTGGTGGAGCAGTTACTTACCTAATCGTTTTAAACCAGCTTTGGCTTTTTGTTCAATACTATTGACGTATTCTTGATTAGCTGAGAATGTATTTTTAGCCATATTAAAATACTTTTTAGACTGCTCTTTTTTTCCCTGTAATTCATATATTAATCCAAGCTGCAAGGCCGAATAAGCGGCATAATAATACGTTTCTTTCTTCCCGTCCTCAATGGTAATTTCATAAAAAGGAATGGCTTTATTGTATTGTTTTAAATCGTGATAAATCCTAGCTTTTCTATATTCTAATTCTAATTTGTGTTTTTTATGCACCAATGATGAAGCATTAATAGAATTTAAAGCGGTTAATGCTTTATCTATATAATGACCATCGTATTGCACTCTAGCTTTTAATAGTTCGATAGGCCATGGCAAGGCCTCTTTCGCTTCACGTTCTGCTTGTTTATCCTCTTCAATTAAAGCTACACCATTTTTAACACACATTGCATAGTATGTCAAGGCTGTTTTATTATCTCCTTTTAACTGATAAGCCCAAGACAAATATCTATAAGCCGATTTTAAATACGACTTACCTTTATAGAGAACAGTAAAAATTTTAAAATGCACATCCGCATCGGTATCTAAGCGGCGTAATTTACTAATCCCCAATAGATAATCTAGATAATAAAAAGGCGTTGAACCAGCATAAGGAGGTTTAGCCATCAGCACTGTATACATTTCTTCATTTTTGCCTACATAATTGGCGATAGTGGCTCTCATATAGTTCTCGAGCACAACGGCCTTGTAATTCCGAGTTAGTGGCTCTATCGAGGCCCAAGCGATATCCGAGCTTTTATTTAAATGATGTTGAACCATCGCATAAAGAAAAGCGGCATCTAATTTCATCCAAATGTGTTCGCGGGTATTGAGATTACTTTTCAAATACTCATTCATTTCATTTAAGCCTTCATTCATATCACCCTCGAAACCTATCAACTTAGCCAACCACTGGTATTTAGCTGGTACCGAGCTAAAAAGACAAGTTAAAAATCCTAAGTTTTTATTATCTGGTAAAAAAGAAGGGAATTTCTTTTTATTCTCTTTTAGGTATTTGAAAGCGGCTTTTATATCAGCTCCAGCCGAAAAACTCTCATTGAATTTTAAATGAATAAATGCTTGGTGAATATGCATATCACTTAGTACAAGATTCAACCATGCATTATTAAATTGAACACCTTCAACATGTTTCACCAATTTAGTCCATTCTTTACTATACTTATCATAGACTACTTTATCTTCAGAAATAAAAATCCTTAAAAAGATAGCAGATTCTTTCACCCAATCGACAGCAATATTATCGGCATCTAATTTAGATTCAGCGGCCATTAAGTTATCGACTTGATCGAGTTTTAATTCATACAATAAGGTTTGCGCTTTAAGGCAGTTTTCGGACATTGTAAAATGTGGTTTTGCCCAAGCAAGAGCATTGAACAAAAGGGCACAAAAAAAAAGAACACGTTTACACATGTTCTTTTCAATAGCGTTTGAAAGGCGCATACCTATAAGATTATTTAGTAGCTTTCAATGAGCGAACTCTACGTTTTGGCTTTTCTTCTTCCACAATCTTCTCTGCTACAATACCAGTAACGGCATTGTCAACCAAAATTCTACCACAATGTTCGCAATCAATGATTTTGAAATGTTGTTTGATATCACTTTGTCTTTGAGGTGGGATTTTAGCGAAACAACCACCACAGCTACCACGCATAATTGGGGCAACAGCGATACCATTTTTCACGTTCTTTCTGATACGTGCATAGGCTTTAGCTAATCGTTCATCTACTTCATTCAACAAACCAACTCTAGTTTGCATTAATTCCTTTTCTTCATCTTCAGTATCTGTAACAATGGTTTTTAATTCTTTTTGTTTGAATTCTAAATCCTTCTTACGTCCTTCGATATTAGTTTCTAAAAGATTTAAAGCATTTTGCTTAGCTTCCATGTGGAATTGGGCTTCCTTAATACGCTTTTGAGCGGCAAGCACTTCCAATCCAGAAATTTCAAGTTCTTTGTTAAGCGCTTCAAATTCACGATTGTTTTTTACAGAATCTAATTGTTTCTTGTATTTCTTCTGAAGTTCTTCAGATTGTTTGATACCAGTTTTGTAACCAACGATATCGGCTTCATAAGTTTTGAGTTCAGATCTCATGTTATCGAGTCTGGTATTCAAACCGACGATTTCGTCTTCTAAGTCGGCAACTTCCATTGGCAACTCACCTTTAAGTAGGTTTAATTGGTCGATCTTGGAGTCGATCTGCTGTAGTTCCCAAATGGCCTTCAGCTTGTTTTCTATTGATAAATCCACCATGTGTTATTTAAAATATTGAATAGGGTTCGTTGATAATGTGCAAAAAATGACCGCAAAATTAGGGAATTTTTCCTGAATTCTGTCATAAAATATCTCTAATGTTGAAATTTCCGATTCGTAATGTCCTACATCGCATAATACAACTCGGTCTTCGGCATCAAAAAATTCGTGATATTTAATATCCGATGTGATATAAGCATCTGCTCCTGAACGAATTGCATCTTTAATCAAAAAACTACCCGAACCACCACAAACTGCAATTTTTCTGATTTTATTTGGTCCTTTGGTATGTCGAATTACTTGTAAATTTAATTTTTCCTTTACGTAAGTTAGAAATCCTTCAGTTGACATCTCTTCTGATAATGACCCAATTACTCCTGATCCTATTTCTTGATGCTCGTTAGATAATCCAACTATTTCGTATGCCATCTCTTCATAGGGATGTACTATTTTTGCTTGTGTAAGCACGTTTCTAACTATATTCCGTGGAACTAAAACTTCTAGCTTAATTTCATTTATTGATGTTCTTTCTTCTGTAGATCCAATAAATGGTTGACTTTCTTTACCAGGCTTAAAAGTACCAGTACCTTGACTCGAAAAACTACATTCTGAGTATTTAGCTATCTGCCCAGCACCCGAAGCAAACAAGGCATCTTTTAATATATCTAAATGAGATTCAGGAACATAAATAAACAATTTTGAAAGTAAATCTGATTTCGGAGACAATATCTTTAAATCACTTAACAACAGCTTATTAGCCAATTTTTG
>JADLHV010000153.1 GCA_020848595.1 Bacteroidia bacterium | reverse complement strand
TAGTTATACAAAGTTATATTGGTTTTTAAAATTGGGAGATATTATTTCGTTAGTCTATTGTTTTCTTTTTTCTATAAAAATATTTAAAAGGAATAGAGATAAATTGATTTTAGCGAGTTTATTTGTATTATTATTATTTCATAGAAAAATTTCAATTTTATTGTTGAATGTCATTATTATATCTAAATTGAATTTAATATATACATTACTATTTTTGTTTATTCTTTTCATAGCATTGGCAAATTTTGTTTTAGCAGCATTAAAAAAAAGCAAGATTTAATTGTGTATTTATAATTTTTGTCCTTTTTGTGTAAGCTCTCCCAAAAAAACGTACGTTTAAAAAAATAAGAGTACTAATTTTAGCGAAGATCACAACATTACAACTATTATAGTAAGCATAAATTTATAATGAATGTCACATTTATTTTGAACCCGACGTCTATCAATAATAAAATGCAATCATTATGAATATTATTACAAAAAAAATTCATCGCATAGGCTTATTATTGCTTTGTGTCAGTTGGTTTTCTACTCATGCACAGACTATAAGTTCTACAACGATTATTACACCCGTATGCTTGTCATCAAATGGTGTTCTACAATTAAATTTTACCAATGTTAGCAGTTATCCATTTTTAATACAATGGTATGGTTCGGGGGTTAAAAATGATACCGCCACTATTTATAGCTCTACTCAAAATATTAATTTAAAGGTCGACACGAACGGTGGAACTAATGGTTATCAAGTCTATATTTATAACCAAAATTTCACTTACTTAGGGACTTATGAGGTGGGTATAAATTATGATATTCTCAATAGTTTTTTATCTCCAACTTGTACCACACCTGCAAGCTTAAACTTAGCTAATATTAGGAACGGTACTTCGCCTTATACTGTATCTATAGAAGATAGGAATAAAAATACTTTGGTATCGGGTAATTTGCCTCTCAGTGTGCCATTTAGTGCAGTTTGTCCCAAAAGTCAACAAATATATTTGAAGGTCACGGATGCCAATGGTTGTTCGTTTCGATCTGTTGATTCTGGTATATATGTCAATTGTAAAGGTTTGAACGTTAGTTTGTCTAGTATAAATGCTTCTTGTACCAATGGAAAAGCCTTTATTACTTCAGTATCTGGAAACACCGGTCCTTATGCATTAAAATGGAGTAATGGCGCTACAACCGATTCAATTACTAATTTAAGGAAAGGAAGTTATGAGTGTATTGTAACCGATTCTACTAATTGTTCTGGTATTGGATATGCATATGTTAGCCAATCTATTTTTTTAAATGTTAATAGCACATCTAAAGCCGCTACTTGCGATTTTCCAGATGGTGAAGCTACTGCTTTTGTAACAGGAGGAACATCTCCATACACTTATAAATGGGATAATGGCAACACGGGTCAAACTGATACTACCTTAGCTACTGGAGTACATATTGTAGTTGTAGAAGATTCAAAACAATGTACTGGTGAAGGCTATGTTTTTGTTAATTCAGTTTCTCCTGTTAGAGTTACTTATACCACTACAGCTAGTTCTTGTACCTCGTCTACAGGCTCTGCAACATTAAGTATTTCGGGAGGACAAACACCTTATACAATAACTTGGCACGGGCATTCGAGTACTTCTACTACCTTAAATAGTTTACCACCGGGCAATCATTCATTTACAGTAAAAGATGCCAATGGATGTACTAATAGTGGCGCTGTAGTTGTACCACCAATTTCAATTATTTCTGCTAATATTTATGGCACTCACCCAATTTGTCCAAGTACTAATGGAAGTGTTTATATTCAAGCAAGTTCAACAGCTGGAAGTGTAACTTATAATTGGAGTAATGGTTCAAGTTCATCTTCAATTACGGGTTTAACTCCTGGCACTTATTCATGTACAATTACAGATAATAATGGTTGTAAAGTTTTAAAAAGTTACGGATTATATCAAAAGTCGAATGTCTTTGTAAATGTTGTATCTAAAGATGCCTCATGTATATTTAATTCAGATGGTAGTGCAAAGGCTATTGGATCTGGTGGAACAGCACCTTACACTTATTCATGGAGTGATGGGTCTACTGGTTCAACAATTAGTTCTAAAGCAAAAGGTAGGTATTATGTAAGTGCAACCGATGCAAATGGATGTCGGTCGACCTATTCTAGTTATGCTCAAATAAATTATAATCCTAATAATCATTCATGTTATTGCGAAATAAAAGGGAATGTTTATGATGATGTCGATAGCAATTGTGTAAAAAACAACAACGAAGAAAATATCTTTAATTCGAGATTAAATTGCAGTAATATTGGCAGTACTTACACAGATTATAATGGTAATTATTCATTTAAAGTACCAGCTGGAACATATACCATTGAGCAAATTCCTCATTATAGTTCTAAATTAAGTCCATGTCAATCGAGTACAAATACAATTACTTTTACTACAGTGGGAAATAACTGTGTTCAAACCTACAATTATGCCAATATCATTGTGCCATATCACGATATTGCTACCTATCCAATTATTTATACTGCACCTATCCCGGGAAAGAATTTTTCTTATGCCATCGTTGTATTAAATAATGGCAATAAAACCGAATCGAGCATAGATGCAACATTTAGTGAAGACGAACAATTGACCTTCACTTCATCAACAACTACATTGAATGCTTTAGGCAATGGTTTGTACAAGCCTCAATCTCCAATGGTTATTAATCGAGGACTTAAACGTGGAAATATGATGAATTATTTTACTCCAACCAACTTGCCACTCGGAACATTAATTTATTTTAGAGATTCTGTTGCATATGGATCTCCAATTTCAAGTAAATGGATAAATGGAGAAGTAAGTCCATGGAATAATATTAACGAGTATTATTCTACAGTTCGTTCTTCTTATGATCCAAATCAAAAGAGTGTTTATCCTCAAGGGTATGGAGAAATAGGAGAAATTTCTTTAAGTTTAAAGAAGTTTACATTTGTTGTGCAATTCGAAAATAATGGAACAGCTAATGCCGACAAGGTAGTTGTTATCGATTCATTGGATAAAGATTTAGACTGGTCTACTTTCCGTCCTTTAGATGCATCTCATGGCGTCAATACATTTTTAGATTCTAATGGGGTTATTACTTTTACTTTCGATAGGATTAATTTAGCTTATACGCCAAAAGGAGTGCCTAATAGAGCTGCGCAAGGTTATGTGGCTTATACAGTTAACGCAAAAGAATCTGTGAAAAAAGGAACAACAATCGAGAATTTTGCAGATATTTATTTCGATTATAATGCACCTATTCGCACTAATACTACGCTCAATACGTATTCAGAAATTACTTCTATCGAACAGAATACTTACTCAGAAGCTTTAAAGCTTTATCCAAATCCAAATAATGGAGAAATGAAATTAGTTTTCTCTACAATGTTAGGAGAATCGGTTCAATTAGAGATTTATAATATCCAGGGTCAATTGATAGATAAAATTAGTCAATATGAATCTGGTCATGTAATCAATACCCAAGCTTATTTAGAAGGCATTTATATTCTAAAAGTTATCAGTTCGAATGGTACTGTACAGTATATTAAATTTATGAAAAATTAAATTCCAATGTTCTGTTTTGTTGTTTGATAAAAAAGAAAGCCTGAATATATCAGGCTTTCTTTTTTATATTAGTTAATATGCTATTATTAATTATTGTAAATAGTATTACATTAAATCAAAACTATAAATTAGGAATTGTTTTTTCTTGGTCTAAATGGATGTAAAAATGATAATAAAGGACCAATTTTTCGAGTTTGAATCCACACCTTACCTTGTCCACTAAAACGACAAACAAAGCCTTCTCCAGAAAAGAAAAGGGATTTGTATCCACCGATTTTAGTTACTTTATATTCGAGCCCTTCTGTAAAAGCAACAATATGTCCAGTGTCTACAACATATTGTTCATTTACATCGATTTCTAAGATACCACCATAACTATTAAACCATAAATCACCACTTCCACTGGCTTTAATTAGAAACATACCTTCACCACTAAAGAACATTTTAGTTAGACCTTGAAATTTTGTTTCAATATTAAGAGCAGGGTCGGAGGCAACATAAGCCGAGTTTTGCAAAAAGATAGCTTGATTTTCAAGATATACATGCGACATATCTCCCGGGGCAGATGGAGCAATGGTTATCTCACCCGCACCGTTTTGTGCTGTAAATTCGTTGATGAATAGAGATTCGCCAGTTAAGAAACGACCTAGACCTCCTTTAAATTTAGTTTTCATTTGGATATTAGTATCCATTGTAGCCATTGCAGAAGCTTCTACTTTTAAAGTTGTATTGGCTGGTATTTGTACAGTTAAAAAACTGTAGTCTGGTTGATGGTCGATATTGTATTTAAATTTTTCCATTGTGCTTGTATTAAATAGGTTTAAGTCCTGAGCCTAATTTTGATCCAAAACTATTTGGATTATGCGATTGACACCAAAGAGTTCCTTTGCCTTTAAATCTGCATACGAGACCTTCTCCACCTAAAATGGAGGACATCCAACTTACGCCAGCTTTACTAATTTTAAAACTCAATCCGGGCGTAAAAGCAACAATATGTCCTGTATCTACAATATACTCTCCATCAATTTCAACTGGATAAATACAACCATAAGCATTTATAAGAACTTTGCCAGTGCCATTGAGATTTAACCAAAATAATCCTTCTCCAGAAAAGATAGATTTCATACCTTGCCAGCTAAAATCTACTTCAATTTCTGGTTCAGATGCTAAATAGGAGCCACCTTGTACGATTAATTGTTCGTTGCTAAGTTCATGCACAGAGATATCGCCATGTAAAGTAGGTGCTAAATACACTTCACCTCCATTTACATCTGCGGTATAATGATTCATAAAAAAACTCTCACCACTAAAGACTCTTTTCAAACCTTTCATAATACCACCTTTATTTTTCTTATATGTAGTGGTTTCCATCGATATATTACCACTCATTGCAATCATTGCCCCACCTTCTGCAGTCATTTGCTCTCCTGGTCCAAGTAAAACTCTTGCAGAAGTAGCGCCTGGCCTTTGTTTTAATTCAATATTCATTTTTAATGTTTATTAATTTTATACTTGTCTTATAAATTTCTATTGACCCATTTTGTAAGTCCACCGATACTTCGGGTTTGAATAATTATAGTTCCTTTACCTTTCAAACGCATAACAATACCCTCGCCACTAGTAAAACTAGAAATAAGATTGCCCGACAGCTGTGTTTTTATACTAAAACCTTCTGGATAGGCTACTAGATGGTCGGTGTCTACAATCAATTCTCCATCGACTTCTTTATCTAATAAACCTCCATAAGCGCCAATGGCTACTTTGCCTTTTCCTGTTAACTCTAAACGGAATAATCCTTCTCCTCCCAGCCACGAATGAATACCAGCCCATTTTAATCCCAAATTAACGCCTGGTTCCGAACAAATATAGGCGCCAGGTTGTACAAATAACTTTTTCCCATTTTCGAGATCTAAAACTTTAATATCTCCAGGAAATGGCTGTGTTATCGTAACTCTAAGTTTCGATTGGGTGTTATTAGTAAACTCATTAATAAATAAGCTTTCGCCTCCTAAAAACTTCTTGAGTAAACCTTTAAAAAGACCACCATTAAGTTTGGCTTTCATGTCTAATTCGGCATTCATACTAGCCATTGCATCCGATTCTGCTATGAGTCTTTCTCCAGGTTCTAAATCAACATGCAGGTGTCCAAAGGCTGGTGCGCCTTGTATCTGTATTTCCATGATTATTTATTTTTTAAATAGATTGTAATATGTTCTTGAAATTGTTTAAAATCTAGTCCAAATGACCTAAATTCTGTGTTAGTAACTTTCATTGATTTAAGTTTATCAATTCTGTCTTGAGTAGCAGGATGAGTACTTAAAAAATCTGCCATACCAAGGTCTTTATTTTCTTTTTGCAAAGTACCAAAAAAATCAATCATGCCTTTAGGATTAATTTTGGCTTGATTGAGTAAATCGAAACCAGATTGATCGGCCTCATGTTCAAAATCTCTGCTGTATTTGAGCGTGCCTAAAGTTGCGCCAGCATTTATTACATCAGCAGAAATACCTGAAATATCACCTATAAGTCCTCTTAGTACCAACCAAATGCCTAAGTTTCCTATTATACCTCTAACATGGTGACGTCGGGTTACATGCGAAATTTCGTGCGCTAATACGCCTGCAATTTCTTCTGGAGAATGTGCTTTTTCAATTAAGCCACTATGTATTATAACAGAGCCTCCAGGTAAAGCAAAAGCATTAATGGCATCATCTTTTATAATGGTGAAATTAAATTTAAAACTGGTATCATTAACCGATTGAATAAGCGGGTTAGTGATAAGTTGTAATTCAGCTTCAATAGTCGAATCGCGTATGATCGTTTTTCCCACTAAAGCAGATTCTTTCATTTTATCTGCAATTTCCTGTTCTGTTTTTGGCGGAACTAATTGAGCAATATGTTCTACAATACTGCCTCTAAAAACAAACAGAGCAATGATGCCAGTAGCAATTAAACTAAACAACGAAATCAATACCATCCACACAATTTTATTTGTGTGTCGCATGCCTTTTGTTTGTGCATTTAAAATTGGATTTAATCGAATTTCATCAATTTCTAAAATTGTTTTATCGTCGGTATAAAGCGTAATACCAACAAATTTCTCGTGATTAAAATAGATATAGCGACCAGCAGCTCCGCCTTTTGTAATTTTTACACCTTGAAGAGGGAAGCCAATTACTTGACCATCATCATCTATAAAACAGGCAGTTTGATTAATGATTTCGAGCAAACCACTTTTGCGTCCTTTCGGAAATTGGTCTGACAATGCAATGGCTTCGTATTTCATGAGCAAATGCAAAAATAGGGGTTCACTTTAAATTTGAAAGTTATTTTTTTGAGTATTTAGAACGAATTACTCGACTTCTTCTTTTAAATGTATCGGTACTGTATTTATGTTTTCTTTGTATCACTTTCAATAATTTGCGTCTTTTTTTAATTAAAGTCGGTTTTACAATGAACTGTTTTTCACGATTTACGTACTTTTTAGTGCTTTTAGAAAGATAATTTAAGAGTCGATTTGCTCTGCGGATGTCATCTCCCTTCGCGTTTTCTGATTGATACCAATCGGCTAATTCAATAAAGTTAAGTTGAATCTTTTGGAGTTCATTATAGTACATACTATCTATTTCAGATTGTTCTGTAATTATTGAATTCGATTTTAATTTTCTAATAAAACTCAGCGTTTTGATTTCTTGTTTTAATATCTCTTTTTGAATCAATTGAATACGCTTATTGATGATGAGTAAGGAGTCGTAAACTAATTTTTTATTTGTAAATAAATCGGTATCATGGGCGGCATTTTGCGTCATTAATGAATCCTTCACCGAACGTATTGGAAAATCTAAATCATCAAAATTTGATATTCGATAAAATTTTAACACCTCTAATAAATATAATTTTCGACTTTGGAATTCTCTAGAAAGTTCAATCCTATTGAGTATAGAATTCATAATCTCATCGAATTGTACTTTT
Organism: Bacteroidia bacterium; assembly: GCA_020848595.1. GTDB lineage: Bacteria > Bacteroidota > Bacteroidia > NS11-12g > UBA955 > JABMMZ01. The sequence goes on along the minus strand of JADLHV010000153.1, from coordinate 5,766 downwards.
GTTATTTCTAATTCATAATTCAATGAGTCGATAAGTTCAGATAGTGAATCAATTTTATTTCTATAATTCTGTGCCTTGTTATTATCTTTATTTTTAAACTCAAGTTCTTTATACCGAGGGTCATTATTTAATTTAATAATTGATTTTGCTTGATTTTTAAGGAAGCTTCTACTATTTTGATAATATTTCTTTGTAAACAATATGCCTTTGCGACAAGATTTCTGAACCTTTTTATTTGACGCATTTAATGTTTTGACATCTTGTTTTAAGATATTGTTTTTAGTTTTTAAATGAAAAAGTTTTTGGTCCTCTTCTAATTGTATCAACTTTTCTAAACTATCTAAATGCAAGTAAGCTAAATCGACATATTTATCTAAAGAGTCAGCCAACTGAAGCATTTCTGCGGTATCTGTAGAATGTAAATTAGCTTGATTAAAAAAAGCACGATTACTCAAGTTAATAGCATGCACTTTATTCAGTTCATTTAAATCATTATATTGATGAAAAGCATGACCGTCATAAATAGCAGTAGCAGTATCCCCATCGATACCATAAGCTTGACGTTCGTTTTCCCATTCTAAAGAATAAGAATCGTCTTCACTTCTATCATTAATATAATAGTAAGAACTGTCTTTCATAAATTCGGCAGTACTCCATGTTTTATCTGTTAATTGCCAAATTGGATTTTCAGGCAAATGGTCATATAGAAAATAGTCTCCTGATTTAAAACTAAACTTTCTACTAGTGTTAAATATAAATTTAGGTTTATAATTATAATTTTCTATTTCACCAATACTGACTAAAAAGAGAAACCAATTCCAATTTCCCATTCGCCAAGTTTTAACATATCCTGCATCCCAAGTAGGATCAAATAAATACCATCTTCCGTTGATATAAGTTGCATTCCAGGCATGGTCACCGACATAGAAAGAATCGTTTATATCAACATCCATGTTTTTTGTATAGCCTGTCACTACTTCTGTTCGAATACCTGCTCGTTGACATAAATCTTTAAACAGTAAGGCATATCCAAGGCAAGTCGTTTTTCTTTTGCGTAAGGTTTGATTTGAATTTCCAACAAACAAATCATAATCCATTAAAGCTTTTACATTATAGCGGATATTGGATGTTATCCAACAATAAATGGCTTCTACTTTTAGACTATCATTTTGAATGTTTTTTGTAAGTTTTGCAACCAGTTTATCGGGGTTTCTTCTGTTGAAATAACCAACTTTAGTGCACGGTTTTGGTTTCTTTTCAGCATCAGCCATTTTTGGACTTAAGCACAAAAACATACACAATACAATTGACAATAAATTCGGCAATTGAATTGAATATTTCCTTATATGCCAAAATGACTTATTCATGTTTTAGTTTAAAGCCTACCCAATAAACGGTTTTAAGATAGGGCAAGTTACTAAAAAAATGAAAATTCACAAAATAGGATAGGGAAGCTGTTAGAGTTCAACTATGATAGTATGAAATTATATAAATCATAGTTTTGAACTATGCAAATAGATAGAAGTAAAGCAGTTTTGTTTTTAGAATGAGTATCTCAATTGGACTTAGAACACAATTAAAATTGGAATTTCGAACAGATTAAAAGAGCAATAAATTAGAACAAGCTTAATTGACCTTTTCTAGTTCTCACAAACGATTCGGTATTGAGTTGTATAGTATAGGGATTTGGAAAAAATCTTTGTTGAGCGACCCGCATCATTTGACGAATAACTTCAGACGTTTTTCCTTCACCTTGCATTCTAATTTTCGTACGGCTATCATTCAATTTTCCTCCATGTAATTCTTCTATACCATGAATCACTTTATCTGCGCGATCGGGGAACACTTTTTTAATCCAATCTGTAAAGACAGTTCCAATACTACCATTTAATCTAACCACAGCGTGACTGATACTTTTTGCTCCCGCTTTATGAGCCGCTTTTGCAATATCGAATAATTCATGTGAGTTTAAGCCTGGAATTATGGGAGCAATCATAACATGCACGGGGATACCGGCTTGACTTAAAGTTTCTACAGTTTTTAGTTTGCGTTTAGACGTTACAGTTCTTGGTTCTAAAACAGATCTCAAATCTTCATTTAATGTCGTGATACTAATACTTACATGAACTAAATTATATTTATTCAATTCCTTTAATAGGTCTAAATCGCGCTCAATTAGAGAGTTTTTTGTAATGATACCAACGGGGTGTTTGTATTGCAGACAGAGTTCAAGTAATTTACGTGTAATACCATACCGTCTTTCTGCAGGTTGATAGCAGTCTGTATTTCCTGACAACATAATCGTTTTAACTTTCCAATTGGGCTTTTGAAAAGTCTGTTCTAATACTTGAGGTGCATTCAGTTTTACCATAATCTTTTGTTCGAAGTCAGCACCAGAATTATAACCCCAATAATTATGTGTATCTCGAGCATAACAATATAAACATCCATGCTCACAGCCTTGATATGGATTTAATGAATACTCTAATGGTAAATCTTCACTCTTAACTTCATTGATAATAGTCTTTGGAAATACTTCTATATATTCTGTTTTATCAAGTAAAGATAAATCCTCCTCATCAATGGCTTCCCAATGCGCTTTGATAAAGGTCTGCTTTGCGAAACGATTCACTGTTTGAATCTGTGCGCCGCGTCCTCGGATAATTGCTGGTGCTTGCATATTACAAAGTTGCTAAAAAAAATTGTACGATACTGCTAAAAATTGTAGCATTTTAATATATCTGTAAAATGCACAATATCAGATGTATACAGTGAGATTATTCTGTTTTTTGCTAAATACTCAATTGTAATTTAAAACAAAATTGACGATGATTTTCTTTAATTGTTATTATTATATTGCCGATAGATGGATTTACATTTAAGCAAGGGATTCTATGACAATTTAAAAATTAACCCTTAAATTTGAAAGCCTATGTTTAGACGCATCTTTTATTTAATTTCATTTTATTGTTGTTTGTTTTGTGGTCATTTAATTCAAGCTCAAGTTCCTTCTTCTCAAATTTTAAACGATTTACATAAACTCAATACTGTTGGTACTGTACTTTATATTGCCGCACATCCCGATGATGAAAATACCCGTTTGCTTTCTTATTTAGCCAATGAACGTCATGTTCGAACTGTCTACCTCTCTTTAACTCGTGGAGATGGTGGTCAAAATCTTATTGGTAGCGAACAAGGCGATATGTTAGGTGTAATACGTACTGAAGAATTATTAGCCGCAAGAAGAACTGATGGTGCCGAACAATGGTTTACTCGTGCCGTTGATTTTGGCTATTCTAAAAATCCTGATGAAACCTTTACCCATTGGGATAAAAAAACAATTTTAGGCGATGTGGTTTACGCCATTCGTAAATTTCGTCCCGATGTTATTATTTGCCGTTTCCCTACTACAGGCGAAGGTGGACATGGTCATCATACGGCCTCGGCTCTTTTGGCGGTAGAAGCTTTCGATTTAGCCTCAGATCCAAATGCCTATCCTGAACAATTTAGTTCGGTACAAGTTTGGCAACCTAAACGAATATTTTGGAATACTTTTAATTTTGGAGGAAATAATACCACAGCACCTGAACAATTAAAAATAGATGTTGGATCATATAATTCGATGCTAGGTAAAAGCTATGGTGAAATTGCTGCTGAAAGTCGCTCTAATCATAAATCTCAAGGTTTTGGTTCTTCTGCTCAAAGAGGTTCTATCATCGAGTATTTTAAATGGTTAAAAGGTGTTCCTGTTCAAAATGATATCTTCGATGGCGTTGATTTAAAATGGTCTAGGTTTTCTGAATTAGCAAAATTAAATAAACCTCTCGATGCTATTATTAAGAAATTCAATCCTGCGCATCCTGAGTTATCTCTTAAGCCATTGGTTGCTATTTATAAGCAATTAAAATCATTGCAAGCTAATGCCGATGCTAAGTTTTATATCGATTTAAAATTAAAAGCGATTGAAAATTTAGTTCAATCGTGTGCCGGATTATGGATGGAAACAATTTCAAAAGAATTACAATTGGTGCCAGGAGGTGGCGATCAATTGACAGCGCAAATTGTTATGAGAAATCCAGCAAATATTCAATTGAATTCAATTAACTTTATTGATCAAGACACGCTTTGTTCTGGTAATCTACAACTAAATCAAATGTTGAAATTTACTCGAAAGATAAGTGTCCCAACTAATATTTATTTTTCTGATCCATATTGGTTACGCGAGCCTCATGAAAATTCTATGCATGCGGTTAATTCATACGAAATGTTAGGTAAACCTCAATCTATGGCTACTTTATATTCAAATTATAAATGCACAATTGAAGGGGTCGAATTTAGTTTTGATATTCCAGTTTCTTATAAAACAACCGACCCGGTGAAAGGGGAGTATTATATTCCCTTAGAGGTTCTTCCTCCTATAACAATTACACCTAAACAAAATGTGCTATTAGTAAATGATTCTCTAGCTCATAGTTTGTTTTTCTTGGTGAAATCTAATGTGGATGATTTTGAAGGTACGCTCAATCTAAAATCTACTAAGAAATTAAATTTCACATTTATTTCACCTAGTTTTCATCTGACAAAAAAGGGGCAAGAAATTTTATTGGAAGTCAGGGTAAAAGTAAAAAGTGCTGAATACATGGGTAGCATATTGGCTTATATTGTTTCTGAAGGCAATGAATACAATTTAGGCATTCAAAGAATTAATTACGATCATATTCCTCATCGATTTATATTGACTAGTCAAGAAGTATCAATAATTAAAACCGATATTCAATTGGCCGGTAAAAGAATCGGTTATATTGAAGGGGCAGGTGATGCTGTTGCCGAATGTTTGAAAGGTTTAGGATACGAGGTTACGGAGTTAAGCAATGATTTAATCCTCAATAGCGACTTGTCTATTTATGACGCAATAGTCTGTGGTGTGAGAGCTTTCAATACCAATGAACAGCTATACCTCTGCCACGATAAATTAATGCAATATGTACAAGCTGGTGGTAGATTGGTTGTTCAGTACAATACTAATTCGAGAGTCGGACCAATAAACGCCGGAATTGGGCCTTATAAATTTACTATATCTAGAAATAGAGTGACGGTTGAAGAAGCACCTGTTACGTTTCTAAATGACAGTGCTCGATTACTTAATTATCCCAATAAGATAACAAGCAAAGATTTTGATTCGTGGATTCAAGAACGTGGTATTTATTTCGCTACTGATTTGGATTCTAATTACCATACCTTGTTTCAAATGAATGACCCGGGCGAAAAACCTTTAGATGGTTCTTTAATTTATGCTCAATACGGTAATGGAACTTTTATATATACTGGTTTGGCATTTTTTAGAGAATTACCTGCGGGCGTACCTGGTGCTTATCGTTTATTTATTAACTTAATTTCTCGCTAAATGAGTGAACCGTCTCAAAAAGAATCGGATTATAATTGGCCGAAAATTTATTTTTTAGTTTTGGGATTTCTAATTCTTGAAATTATTTTGATGGATTGGTTTAGTCGTTATTTCTCATGAGTCAGATTGATTGGATAGTACTTTCATTAACTCTTGGCTGCATCGTATTGTATGGCATGTGGAAGAGTCGGAATACTAAGAATATTGAAGGTTTTTTATTAGCTGACAGAAAAATGCGTTGGTACAATGTTGGCCTATCTGTTATGGCCACACAAGCTAGTGCCATTACTTTTCTTTCTGCACCTGGACAAGGTTTTGATGATGGCTTAAGGTTCGTCCAATTTTATTTTGGATTGCCTCTA
>JADLHV010000152.1 GCA_020848595.1 Bacteroidia bacterium | reverse complement strand
TTGCTGAAGGCTCTGGCAAGTTTTCAAAGGCTGATAGAAAAAACTACTATACTACTGCACGTGCTTCTGTTCATGAATGCGTCGCCATTTTAGACATTCTTCATGATGATAATTTAAATTAGAGATATGCTCAAATTTTATCAGTACTTATATAAACACTAATTCAAAGTCTTTAATGTTTTTCTAATAATTTTATTTCAAAACACCATTAATCAAGAAATATCTTATCAATAAACTTAGAATTCAATAGTCTAGCGGTGGCCATATAGTTCAATTTAAATGTCAATTTCTCGCCTATTCTATATTTTTTTTCTCCTTTAGGGTTTCTATTTTCACCCAAATCTACTACTAACATATCTGATGTTACTCCTACAAAATGAATAGATTTATCAATAAATTCAAGATCATTAATATCGACATCTAAAAGTCCAAAGTCTAAAATAGCTTTAATAGAAGTTTCAGAACTATTGGCTTCATCAAAATCCGCAGTATGACCAATATTGGCATCACTAAGTACGCCATCAGGAACAATTTTCTTTTGTTCGATTTCAATGATATTAGCAGAAAATTCAAACGTATCTATAATCAAATCTCTAAAAGGTGAATCGTTGGAAGGCGTTATACCAAAAAAAGCAGCTTCACCAATTCTAAAATGATTAATTTCTTCTGGCACCATACCCTTCTCTATCAAGGGCAATGTTATTGAAGAACCTCCAGATATTAAAGGCAGGTTTTTATTAAATTTGGCTGAAATTAATTCTTTATATAATACTAATTGCAAAAGTTTATCGTAGGTTGGTTCGACACCATACATACAACCTAAATTAGAGCCTAGTCCTATGACTTCAATATTAGGCAATTCGAATACTTTCTCATAAAATCTAACAACATTTTCGCGCATAATGCCTTCACGTAATTCACCTAATTCTATCATAATTATGATTTGGTGAACTATATTTATTTTAGCTGCTGCTTCATTTAATGCGAACACTGTATCTAAGGATGAATTTAAGGTAATATCTGCATATTTTACAATTTCATCCGCATATATTTTAGCTGGAGGTTTGATATAAATTGTTCGAATTCCTGGATTTAAGCTTCTCAAATTCTTTAAACTTGTCAATCTCGAATCGCCAACAGAATCTATATGTTGAATAATTTCATCAGTCAAAATATTTTTCAAAAATTCCATATCCCCCGAAAATACTTTTGTAATCAAACTCCACTTAATATTTCTCTCAGAAAAGTAGTGACTCAGAGTTTTAATATTATGTTGAATTTTATTTTTATATATGATTAATTCTGCCATTATTTTTTAAATAATTTTATATTTTGAACTAGACTAAATGACGCAAATGATATAACTATTCCGAAGAAATTCTCATCAAGTCCGAAAGGGAGTTTCAGTTTTAATAGAATTAAAGTTAATGTAGTTCCACCACCAAAAATCATAGAAAACATAGCTGCCTTAGAAGAAGGTTTTTTACAAATTAAAGTACCTAATACTGGTACTAGTAAACCAGAGACCATAAAGGCATATGAATACAACATTAAATCCAATACATTGCGCATCATAGTAGCTATAACGATAGCTAAAAGTCCAATTACTAAAGTGACTATTTGCGAAATTTTTATATGCTTTCCAATCCTATTAGGTTTAAAATAATCGAGTATATCGGTTACGAAATTGCCAGAAGCGGCCATTAAACAACTATCTGCGGTTGACATAATAGCAGAAAAGTAGGCAGATAACATGAGACCCATTAATCCAACCGGCAACATATGACTTAACATAAGCGGCAAACCGAGTTCGGCATCTATATTAGAGCCACTAGGATATCCAATATCTGCAAATAGACCTTGTTCATAAGCCACTCTTGCAAACAAACCAAGTGCAATCCCCATAAAAGCCATGATAGGCCACTCGAATAAACCAGCTATTCGCCAAGCTTTTTTAGCCGTTTTCTCGTCTTTACATGCATATATTCTTTGATACAATGTCATTCCGACGAACCAAATTGGAACAATGGTAATAATCCAATTAAAGAACTGGACAAAGCTTAAATTATTTAATGATAAAAAAGAGTCTGGCAATACTTGTCTAATTGCAGTCCATCCACCAATCTTATAATAACCAATAGGTATACCTATAAAAATTAATCCAACCATTAATATTGTCCATTGTATGGTATCCGTATAAATCACGGCTTTTATTCCACCAATAACAGTATATCCAACAGCTATAGCACCCATAATAAGCGCTGCTTGATTGATAGAAATATCTGGAAATGTTGCAGAAGCTAATTTAGCACCGGCTAAAATTTGTGAACTTGTAAATCCGACATAACCAATTAATGAAATGATTCCAGCTATAAGTCCAACCTTAGCATTATAATGATAAGAAAGAGTTTGAGGGAAACTTAAAAAATTATGTTTTTTAGCGATTGGGTAGATTTTGGGAATTAAGAAAACTGCACTTAACCAAGCGCCTAATAAACCTGTAAACAGCATCCAACTTCCAGACAATCCCATTACAAAACCCAAACCACCTAAACCTATAGAAAAACCACCACCTACATCGGTAGCCACAACCGATAAACCAATATGTCCAGCAGACATTTGTCGTCCGCCAACATAATAATCTTCCTTAGATGAATTTTGACGCATAAAATAGAAACCCACAGACAACATAGCGAAGAGATAAACTATAAATATGGTGATATCAATAATATGTATATGCATTGTTCTAATGATTTCTATCTTTTAAGACGCATTTCTAAATAAGGATTTTCAAAACCAAACTTTTCATATAATCGTTTAGCAGGATTATCTTTTTCTACATGTAAAGCAATATCTCCTTTACAAGTTAAAAGTACTTGTTCCATAAGCTTTACACCTACACCTTGCCCTCTAAAATTCTTATGAACTGCTATATATACCAATATATTTTCTGGTATATATTCATCCATACCAGTTTTATTTATAATTACAGCACCAATTAATTCGTGGTCTTCTTCAAGTAAAATAACATAACCACCCAAGCCAGTTCGTTCTTTAGCTGCATATTCGATTGCTTTTCGTATAGCGGGTTTGGTATCTCCATATTGATCCAAATGTTTAAATAAAAAATTTACAGTTTGTTCAATTTCTAAAGTCGAAATCTTGTTATAAGAATTATAAATATTAAAATGCATGAAAGATAAATTTAAAATGTAAGAAGGAAAGATGATTAGTTTTGTTGCCACTATTTCGACAACTTTGTTGACTGAATAAAATAACTGGCGTTATAGGATAGTGATTCATCATTTGTTATTAGCAATCAAATAATATTTAAAAACAGTCAAAATAGTTAGACTATAATTAGATCATTTGGTGCAGACATAATCTGTCTATTCGACAATAGAAAGCCTATGACGCTGTTAGGAAATAAACTGCTAGAATAAGGATGAAAGAGCTATTATAAAGCCATATCCAAAGCCATCATTCTAGTAAAAATCGATACGAGGTGCGTATCGAAAAGGTTGAAAAATATATTCAACCATACAAGTTGGGAATCAAATTTATATTCTGACCCAAAAAAGACGTTCAAACCATACAGCAGGCAAACTGCAATTATGTATTTCTGCAAAAGTAGGGATTTTTAGCGACTTTATCAAGAATATTAACACAAAATGCTGATATATAATATATTACATGTCAAGGTTAAGACTATACCTTCTTGGTGCAATTGGCTAAAGTCTATCTTATTTCTAAAATTATACAATTTAATATTCCATTTTAAAAAAATTAGTTCTTTCTGAATTATACAAGGCAAAATACAAGATAATACGAAAACCACTATATTTAAAAATAAGAAAAGCATAAGGAAGCTATAATAGCTCCCTTATAACCATCAATTCTAAACATCAGTCTATCGCCATCCACCACCTAAAGCTCTATAAATATTTACTTTTGCATTCATTTGAAGTAATTTAGTTTCTATTAATTCGAATTTAGACTCAAGCGCATCGCGCTGTGTTAAAAGGACTTCCATATAATCAGCACGTGCAGATTTAAATAATACAATTGAAATATCAATACTCTGAGTAAGAGCATTCACTTGTTTAGCTTTATACTCATAGCTTTTACTTAAATTATCCATCTTTGCTAGTTGATTAACCACTTCGATATAGGCATTTAAAACAGTTTTTTGATAATTAAAGACAGCTTGTATTTGTTTTGAATTTGCTGTTCTATATTGGGCCTTAATTGCATTTCTATTAATTAAGGGTGCTACTAAATCTCCAGCTAAACTATAAATCATAGATTCAGGTGTTGACAAAAGAAAACTAGGATTAAAGGCTTGATACCCTAGCCCTGCTTTCAATCTTAACGAAGGATAAAAACTTGCCTTTGCAGATAGCACATCTAACTTTGATGCCACTAACATTAATTCTGCTTGACGAATATCAGGACGATTCTGTAGGAGTTGCGCAGGTATTCCATATTTTATTGAGTCTGTTTCTAAGTCAATAAATGCAGTCGAATTTCTTTTTACTGGCTGAGGGAAACGACCCACTAAAAAGTTGATTTTATTTTCAGTTTCGATGATCGCTTGCTGTATATAATGTTGCCTACTTTGATTTTTAAGTACTTCAGCTTCAAATTTTCTTACTGCCAACTCAGTTACTTTAGCAGATGCTTTTTCTAATTTTACAAATTCTAAAGCGTTTTGTTGAATTTCAATATTTTTTTTCAAAATTTCTAATTGATTATCTAATGCCATCAATTCATAATACGTATAGGTTATTTCGGCAATCAAGTTTGTCAACATAAAATTTTTTCCTTCATTTGTAGCCAAATATCGTCGAATAGCAGCTTGTCTTGCATTTCTCATCTTTTTCCAAATATCAATCTCCCAAGAAGCATTTAATGCCACCATATAATCGCCTAAAGGTTCAGGAAAAGTTCTACCAGGCATTATATCCGTATTAGCGTCGTTAGCACCTCTACTTGTATATCGGCCAACTTTGTCATTACTAACGGCAACAGATGGACTTACAAAAGGTAAGTATTCGCCCTTTTTAGACTTAACGTCATTACGAGCAATTTTAATTTCCTCCATCATTATGTTTAACTCTTGATTATTCATTAATGCAGTATCAATTAAAGCCATAAGATTTGAGTCTTTAAAGAAATCGTTCCATTTTAGAAGTGCAGAATTAGCTGAATCGTTTAATGAAATTTTATAACTAGAGGGTAAGCTATTACTTTCATTCTTCACTCCCAGATAAGGGATATTACAAGCATTGGACATCAGAATAACTATAGTTAATCCGATTGAATTTTTAATATTATTTATGGTTATTTTCATCACTTTCATCAGTTAAAGGAAATTTATCAAATTGGTGAACTAAATCTTCAGTTAAAGAACTATCATCTTCATCTCTTATTAACTTTCTACCTTCTGCCATACTACCAAAAACATAATATAATCCAGGTACAATGATGACCCCGAATATTGTTCCAAATAGCATACCACCGAGAGCCGAAGAACCAATAGTACGATTTCCAATAGCACCAGCACCATGCGATATTACTAAAGGGATTAATCCAGCAATAAAGGCAAATGACGTCATCAAAATTGGCCGAAAACGCACTCTAGCACCTTCTATTGCGGCTTCAATGATAGTGGCACCTTGATGATGCTTTTGCACTGCAAATTCAACAATTAAAACGGCATTTTTACCTAATAATCCAACCAACATAACTAAGCCCACTTGTGCATAAATATCATTGGCTAAACCAAAACCTTTAATCATTAAAAAGGATCCAAACACTCCAGCTGGGAGGGAAAAAATTACGGCTAAAGGAATAATAAAACTTTCGTATTGAGCAGCTAAAACAAAATAGACAAAAATCAAAACAATAATAAAGATATAAATAGCTTCATTTCCTCTTCTAGTTTCATCATAAGAAAGTGCCGCCCAATCAATATCAAATCCATGAGGCAAAGTTTTTTGAGCCACTTCTTGCACAGCTTTAATGGCTTCTCCACTGCTATAACCTTTGGCAGGGCCACCTCTTATTCCAGCTGTGTTGTACATATTAAATCGATTAATTTCATTTGCACCTTGCATTTTCGTAATTTTCATAAACGAAGAAAAAGGAACCATTTCATTTCGATCATTTTTTACATACAAATTCATTATATCCGAAGGCAATCTTCTAAATTCAGGAGCAGCTTGAACAAACACTTTAAAGAAACGTTGGTACTTTATAAAACCAAGTTCGTAAGTACTACCAACAAAAATAGAAAGAGTGTTCATTGCATTGCCAATTGTAACACCCTTTTGCATGGCTAATTCATTATCTATTTCGATTTCAAATTGAGGATAATTGGCACTAAAGAAAGTAAATAAACCAGTTAATTCTTTTCGTTTATTTAATTCAGCCATAAAATCATTTTTAACTTTTTCTAATTGATTGTAATCGCCATTGTTGGTTTTATCGAGCAATTGCAATGCAAAACCACCTGCAGCACCAAATCCTGGAACAGCAGGAGGATCAAAAAACTCAATAGTAGCACCAGGAATTTCCTTAGCTTTTTCTTCTAATTCAGTAATAATTTCTAAAACGGTATGTTTTCGTTCTGACCAAGGTTTAAGATTAATTAAACAAGTACCTGCATTAGAACCACGTCCTTCAGTTAATACTTCATAACCTGCAATAGATGACACAGATTTCACCCCTTCAACCTCTTGGATTAATACTTCCAGTTTATTGGATAAATCATTTGTTCTTTCGAGTGTTGAGCCTGGTGGAGTTTGCAATATAGCATAGAGCATACCTTGGTCTTCACTTGGAATAAATCCAGATGGTAAATTATTACTTACTAAAACAATACCCAATGCAAATGTTGCGAACAATGCGAATGTAACTAATTTTCTGTGAGCAATTAAGCGAAGTAATCCTACATACTTTCCAGTTAAGCTTTCAAAACCTTTATTAAAACCATCAATAATACGATTCAACCAAGTTTTCTTTCTTGGTTTACCATGCGTATTTTTAAGAATCATAGCGCATAACACAGGAGTAACAGTTAAGGCTACAACTCCCGATAATACGATAGAACATGCCATAGTTATAGAAAACTGTCTATAGAAAGTTCCAACTGGTCCAGACATAAACGACACCGGAACGAACACCGAAACCATTAATAAGGTGATAGCAATCACGGCACCACTTATTTCACCAAGCACTTTTTTAACGGCAGAAAATGGCGACAAATGGGGTTCTTCTTCCATTTTGGCATGCACAGCTTCAACAACTACAATAGCATCATCAACTACAATACCGATTGCTAACACTAAGGCAAACAAGGTAATCATATTTATAGTAAGTCCAAATAATTGCATACAGAAGAAAGCGCCTACAAGAGAAATAGGCACTGCTAAAGTTGGAATAAGTGTAGAACGCCAATCACCTAAGAAAATAAAAACAACTAAAGCCACTAATATAAAAGCATCTATGAGTGTATGAATAACATTCTCGATAGAAGCATCTAAAAAATTCGAAACATCATAACTGATTTCAACTTCCATTCCAGGAGGAAAAGACTTTTTCAACTCATCTAATTTAGTTTTTACATTTTCAATTACTTCACTTGCATTACTGCCATAAGTTTGTTTAATAACCATTGCAGCAGATGGATGTCCATTCATATTCGAATAAATATCATAGTATTCGCTACCAAGCACTACTGATGCAATATCTTTAAGTCTAAGAATCTCACCATTAGGATTAGCTTTAATTATAACTTCTTCGTATTGTTTTGGATCATTAAAACGGTCTGTATAAGCTAAAACGTATTCGAGGGCCTCAGCTTGTTTACTATCGCCTCTGCCAATACGACCAGGTTTACCAATGATACTTTGTTCACCTAATGCTTCCATTACTTCATCTGGTGAAATACTATAAGCTCGCATACGATCGGGATTCAACCAAATCCTCATGGCATATTGCCTACTTCCTAAGATTCTAACTTGACCAATTCCATTTATACGTTGTAATTCAGGAACCATATTTATCCCCGCATAATTAAATAGGAATTTCATATTAGCATCCTTATCCTTACTGTAAAGATTGACATACATCAACATACTTGGTATAACAGGGGTAATAATAACCCCTTCGCGTTGAACTAATATGGGCAATCTATTCGTTACTTGTTGTACACGATTAGATACTTGCACTAAAGCTTGATTGATATCCGTACCTGGATTAAAAACAACTTGAATATTAGCTTCACCTGCACTAGTTGCATCGGAA
>JADLHV010000151.1 GCA_020848595.1 Bacteroidia bacterium | reverse complement strand
AAATATTTAGAGTAAAAAATTATATATGTTGTATTTTATAAAGTAAATATATTATTCATTTTATCAGCATAAAAAAGGATGCCAACAATTTATAAATCTGTATCTTGAAAAGAAATGAAAATGGTGACGGATGACGATCACTAACAATGAACATGACAATCAGACTTGCTGTCGCTGCGTCCGCCATATGTAGTAAATGCTGAACAAACTCTACCCACTTCGCTCATAATAACCCTCTGTTATGCTAGTCAATAAAGTGATTGAGCATATCACATTGCATCTTTAGATCAAACCAAGAATTTAGCAAGATGGGAGAAATAGAGATAAAGTAAAAAATTATGAATGCTATTCCTAATCTATTTAAAACATTTTATTAGCTTTGACAAGAAAATTATAAAAATAAGTAGATGCTAAACGTAAAAGAAGATTTCGCCTTTTCACGAATAGATGGACTTCCTCCAACTGAAATCGAAGATTTGATGATACCAAAAGTAAAGTAAGAAGTAAGGAGCCAAATGTTGATGACTCTATTAAAAGATTTGGGACAAACAGATAATTTTTGGGGAGAGACATCAACCATCCTTTGTATTAGATAAACATTAAATCAAAAATAAATGAACACCAAAAAAATTAACTATCTAATGCTACTGGTTCTGACTATCGTAGCACAATCATTGTTTTCTCAGAATAATAAATTTGGTTTGACAATAGAGTACTCTCCAAATTATTCAAGATTATCGGACGAAATATTGAACGAGAAATTTAAACTTAGTCATAATGTATTATTAAGATTAAATTACAAATCGGACAGCAATATCAAACCTACATTGGGCTTAGGATATTTTAATACCGGAGAGTTAAATCAGACTGTGATAGGTGGAACTTTAGGAATTGAATCCATCAAATACTTTCATAATTACAATTACGTATATCTTCCATTAGGAGCAAAGATCAATTTAGGGAATTTATATTTATTACCAGAAATAGGAATTGGAATTAACCTTTCAAATAAAATGAAAAGAGTAATTGAATTCACAAATGGTAAAACAGAAAATGAAACAATAGACGAACATCTCAATTCGGGTGAGTTTAATAAATTGAGTATCCCTATCTCAATTTCAGCCGGAACTGATTTTAAATTTGGCACTAAAAGATTCTCGACAGGATTAAAAGGGTATTATGGTTTAAATAGAGTTGTAGAAGATGTACCAAGGAATAATCATTATTATGGAATTGGATTATTGGTAGCTATGAACTTATGAAAAAGCTACACAACATTGGAAGTTCATGGGCTATGCTATTCTGACCGTACAGTGCCGCCATCAAAGCTTATGTAGCAAAGTTTGAGTCAAAATGAAGTACAATGCATCTACCAAGACAGGGATGGTATTCTATGGATTGGCACTCAGGATGGTCTGAACAGTTTTAAAGGATATGAATACAATAAGTTTGGAAGGACACCATTTGCAATAGAAAGCCTGTCTTCTGATGTTGTTAATGCAATCGGAGAAGTAGGAAATGAATTGTTGGTCATTGGCACCAACAAAGGCTTAGATCTATTATACTTAAAGCAAACATGGCATCTGAAAATTTGATGTGCCTAGACAATGAAATTGCAATATTAATCTAGAGAGTTACAATGGTAGAATTAAGGAAAAAAGTCTGATTAATCATCGTTCTTGATGCAACGGATGCTATAACCATTGGTTTTTACAGAATATGATGGAAGAAAATCAGTGTTTGCAAAGTTGATGGATAATGCGGCTGCATTGTTGCCGCTATTTGAAGATAACCAGATAAATGCGTTAAAATTTTCTGAATAAGTTGAGCCATCTTCAAACAGTCCACCGGGCAAAACATTGAAACCAGTTGTTCCAAAAAATGGACTTCCTTCAAGCAAATCATCTTCCCATAAATTTGGATTAGAGGAAATTCTACTACCTTTATCTAATTCTGGTAAAAAGTCATACAATGCCTCAACTTCTAGTTCTGTGGGAATATGCCAACCACTAGGGCACAAGCCTTGTGCACCATTATTTGCAACATAATTCATCACCTCATTCCATTGGTAAAGTCCGCCGTAGGTAGCACATTTGTTTGGATTGTCATCCATGCAGTATTTTTCTATGATATTGTTGTTAGAAGAATTTAAATTACTATTTATCATGGTGCCAATATCAAGGTTTTTAGCCATCCAACATTGTGTACCTAGTAACAAAGTAGGATAATTTACACCACCAATTACCAACAAATTGCCACAATTCCAATTGGATGGAGGATTGCCATGAATTATTGTGAACGTATTGTTGTTATTCACCACAAGATTGCTTAAAACATTTAAGGTCAATTGGACGGTATCTTGATACATACAATTTGCAGCGATTGTTATCTGACCATCTACTGGAAATGTGGGAACACAGTTGGCCGACCAATTGGAAGCTACCGACCAATTGCTATTGGTAGTGCCCAAAAAAGTATTAGTGCCAGAACATTGCCCAAAACTGCTAGTTATTGCAATGATATGCATTAAATATATTAATAAGTACCTTTTCGAAATCATACTTGAAACATTTCAGTAAAATTAACTAGTAAAGCATCTCTATCATAATAAATGAAATTGAAACGGTAAGAATTAAGGTTGAAACCTCTAAATTTACCTAGAAACAAGGCTACTTAGTTTTTAAAATTCTACCGAGAAAGATGAAATGGCCTTAATATGCAACAGCTTACAAAAATAGAATAGATTATGGTAGAGGTCAATTTGTTGTTGGGTAAGTATTTAAATGACAAGCCATTTGGCTAGTAAAAATAACCAAGAGTGAGGATAAGGTTAATTGTGAATACGCCCCTTAGGAAATTTTAGCTAAGTCACCTATATTGGGTGAGAAGTTACTTCCTGAAATTTTGTATTTTTGCATAAAGTTAATTTATCCATTCGACGTACATCAGCATTAATTTTTAACATTATTT
>JADLHV010000150.1 GCA_020848595.1 Bacteroidia bacterium | reverse complement strand
TCGATTATATAAAGCAAAAGGACTTAAAATTCATAAACTTTTTAAAGATGATGGTAGCACACTTAATTTTTGGGAAAATTCTCCTACAAATGGTTGGATAGATATTCTTGATACAATTACAAAAAAGGTTAAAATAGTCGTTAAAGATGTTTATGGAAATAGTTCCGAAAAAACCATTTTCCTCACAGGTTCCATAAATGGTAAACAAGTAAATGACTACATTCGCCATAATAAAAACACACAATTTTGCTCTGCAGATATCGATAATAAAATTATTCTCAGCAAAGAACTGAATGTCTTGTTTCCAAAAGGTACTTTGTATCACAATTATCTAGTTAGTTATACTAAAAATTCAAATAACACTTACACTATCGGAGATATTAATGTGCCTTTGGATAAAAAAATGGTCCTTGTTTTTAGAATGGATTTAATACAATTACATCTAGGTAACAAATATGTAGTGAGATGCAATGATGGTAGAATTTATGGTGGCGAAATGAAAGGATTAAATGAATACCATGTTCCAGTTAAAGATTTTGGCACTTTTCAACTTTTATTAGATACTATTCGCCCTAGTATTAAACCTGGTATTATAAACAAAAATGGGTATTTCTCTTTCTCAGTAAGCGATAACTTGTCTGGTATTAAAGATTTTGATTTCATGATTGATGATATTTGGGTTCTGTTAAATTACGACTCTAAAACTGGACTTATTTCTGGTAGAATACCAAATCTTTTGGGTTCTGGCAAACATAAAATAGAATTGATTGTTAGAGATAATAGATTAAACGAAAAAAAATACACACGGTATTTAGATATCCCATGACGCATTTAACAATCGGCAAAAAAGCCCCTGCCTTTAAAGGTATAGACCAAAATGGTATAAGCAGAAATCTTAAAGAATTTTTAGGCAAAAAATTAGTTTTATATTTCTATCCTAAAGATGATACACCTGGCTGTACCGCTCAAGCCTGTGATTTAAGAGATAATTACAAAAAGCTTATTAAAAATGGTTATTCTGTTATTGGTATAAGTCCTGATGAAGCAAAACGCCACTTGAAATTTATCGCTAAATACGATTTGCCTTTTGATTTAATTGCAGATACTGATAATAAAATCGCTAATGCATATGGTGTTTGGGGTGAAAAATCAATGTATGGAAGAAAATACATGGGGATCTTTCGAACCACCTTTATTATAGATGAAAAAGGTAAAATTACCGATATTATTGAGAAGGTTGATACTAAAAATCACTCCGCTCAAATTCTTGTATAAATTAGTCTATTAGATAAACTAGAGACTAAATTTTCTTTCTAAAATAAATAAAACTTTGCTTACTTAGCTGCTGGCTTAGTTTGGGCTGCAGTACTCATGTCTCTGTCAAACATATATAAAGCACCTTTATCTCCGCCCATTAATTTTAATTTGTCTACATACGTTTTTGCAAGCGATTCTTCTTCTAACTGCTCGGCAACATACCATTGCATAAAATTATGTGTTGTATAATCCTTTTCAGATAAACAAATATCTACCACTTTATTAATTTCGGAGGTCACTAAAATCTCATGGTTTAAAATAATATCGAATATTTCTGTTAATGATTTAAACTTAGAAGCAGGCTCTTTAAGAGATGGAATTACAGCCTTTCCGCCACGATCATTAATAAATCGCACTAATTTTATCATGTGAATACGCTCTTCATCACTGTGCGTATATAGAAATTCTGCAGTACCGTTATATCCTTCAGACTCGGCCCATGAAGCCATTGCTAAGTAATAATGTGATGATTCTGCTTCAAGTAAAATCTGGGCGTTTAGAGCTTTCTCTATCTTCTTTGATAACATATAATAAATTTTAATTAGAGTTCTTTTCTAAGACGAGCAACAGGGATATTTAATTGCTCTCTATATTTAGCTACAGTTCTTCTGGCAATATTATATCCTTTTTCTTTCAGTAAATCCATAAGTGCTTCATCTGTTAACGGCTTTTTCTTACTCTCACTATCAATTGCATCACTAAGTATTTTCTTCACTTCTCTATTACTCACTTCTTCACCACTCTCGTTCACTATACCTTCGCTAAAAAAATATTTTAATGGAAAAATTCCAAAATCTGTTTGTACATATTTACTATTGGCAACCCGAGAGATTGTAGAAATATCCATTTGAATCTTATCTGCAATGTCCTTTAAAATCATTGGTTTTAAAGAAGTTTCATCTCCAAATGTAAAGAAATCTCTTTGAGCACTAACAATGGCAGTCATCGTTAATTGTAAAGTTTGTTGACGCTGTTTAACACTATCAATAAACCACTTCGCTCCATCTAACTTTTGTTTTATATATTGAACAGCATCTCTTAGATTTTTATCCTTACCGTTATCTTTATCGTATGCTTGTAAAGTTTCTGAATAAGATTGACTCAATTTTAACTCGGGTGCATTCCTTGAATTCAAAATCACCCTCAATTCCCCATCTTCATTCACGACCGAAAAATCTGGTATAATGTATTGTGATACTGATTGTGATTGTGATTGACCAGGTTTCGGATTTAATTTAGTAATTTCAGTTAATGCTAATTTTAAATCGGCATCATTAATTTTTAATGAACTCTTAATCTTATCGTAATGTTTTTTAACAAATGCATCCATGTGGTCGGCAATAATGCGTTCTGCTAAATCTAAAGCTCTATTGCCTCCATAATCCTTCTTATAAAGTTGTAAAAGTAAGCACTCTTGTAAATTTCTAGCTCCAATACCAGCAGGATCAAAATTTTGAATCTTCGTTAAAATACGTTCTAAATGCTCTTCTGTTGTATTAATGTTTTATGTGAAGGCTAAATCATTCACTATAGCCGATAATTCACGTCTCAAATATCCATCTTCCTCAATATTCCCTACTAAATGTAAAGCTAATTGCAAATCATTGCCTTCTTCAAAATTGGCATGTACTTGGTCAACTAAAAAATCATAAAAACTTTGTTGATAGGCAATGGGCATCTCTTTTTGTTCTTCATCGCCATAATCATCCGTCATTTTAAAACTTGCACTGCTATCATCGCCTGTCAGAAATTCTGAAACGTCAAATTCTTCACTTGAATAGGTGTCATCACTATTATAATCATCATTCATCGACTCTTCATTGTTAAATTCATCTTTTCGAGTCTCTGTAACACCAAATGCATTCTCGTCTTCGCCCTTCTCTAAAGCAGGATTATCTAATAATTCTTGATCTACCCGCTCTTCAAAATCTGCAGTCGTCATCTGCAACAGCTTGATAAATTGTATCTGCTGCGGAGATAGTTTCTGGAGAAGTTTTTGACTAAGTGTCTGCTTTAACATTGGAATTTTTATTCGGGATGCCTATTTTATCTGCAAAGTAAACTAATTTTGCAGTCTTATTAAAGACTTTTATCATAAAATGTACATCAAAGATCTGCAAGCTTTTGAAGGAAAAGAAGTAATTCTTAAAGGTTGGGTTGCCAATAGAAGAGATAGTAAAGGACTCGTCTTCATTAATCTAAGAGACGGAAGCGGCGTTTGCCAATGTGTTGCTGATGCTAATAAAGTATCTGAAAATGATTTCAATAATGCTGGAAAATTGGGTTTAGAAAGTGCAGTTGAAATAACTGGAACTGTTGTAAAAGATGAACGCCAAATTGGTGGTTTCGAATTACAAATATCTAAGTTAACCGTTATTCAATTCGTTGAAGATTACCCTATCGCTAAAAAAGAACATGGTATTGAGTTCTTAATGGATAAGCGCCATCTCTGGATTCGTAGCCAAAGACAATGGGCTATCATGCGTATAAGAAATACCATCATATTCGCAATTCATAAATTCTTTCAAAAGGAAGGTTTTGTTGAAATGGATGCTCCTGTATTTACAGGAAATGCTTGCGAAGGCACTACTAATCTTTTTGAAACAGATTTCTACGGAGACCCCGCTTACCTCAGTCAAAGTGGCCAATTATACGGCGAAGCTATGGCTATGGCTATGGGGAAAATTTATACTTTTGGTCCTACTTTTAGAGCCGAAAAAAGTAAAACTCGAAGACATTTGTCGGAATTTTGGATGATTGAACCTGAAATGGCTTTTTTCGATATCCACCAAAATATGGACCTAATCGAACAATTCCTGCAATTTGTTATTCGTGATGTGCTCGATAATTGTCAAAAAGAATTGGCCATTATCGAAAGAGATACTAGTATTTTGGAAAGTAGTCTTAAAAAATTCCCTCGACTTACATACGATGAAGCTGTTGCGATTATTAAAGGTGAAAAAGATGTCAATGGTGTTAATAGCATTCAATCGCTTAAAGATGAATTGGCTCTAGTCGAATCGCAAATAAAAGCTGCTACTGATGAAATCGTTGAACGTGAAGCTAAAATAGCTGTTCCTGGCATGAAAAAAGGTGAAATTAACTTCAACCAAAATAAAATTGCTACACTTAAAAACGATCTAAAAGAACTTGAAGAACAACAAAGAAATATTCCTCAATGGATTGAAAGTGCTCAAAACTTTAAATATGGTAATGACTTAGGTGGCAGTGATGAAACTGTTATTACTCGCTTGTTTGATGTGCCTGTAATGGTTTACGATTGGCCTCATGAAGTAAAAGCATTTTATCTTAAACGAAATCCTAATGATGCCCGATTTGCTAGAGGTGTTGATG
>JADLHV010000149.1 GCA_020848595.1 Bacteroidia bacterium | reverse complement strand
TCCATTCTATTTTCGCTTAGGGGTAGGTTTACTATTGGTTTTAGATTTAACGGATGCAGAATTAGGCTTTTTAGCAGTTTCGTTGGCTACTGCAGTAGTAATGCCAGAATTATAAATAACAGCACCAAATTTTTCGCCTTCCATTAAAGTTGCAATAATGATAAGGCTTCCATCTCTGTTAATGGCAACATCGCGCACATTCATACCTAATTCATTAAATTCAGAAACTAATTTTTCGGTAGCAACTTCAAATAGTTTAGTATTTCCGTTATTACATCCCCCTACAATATAGTTACCGTCACTACTGAATTTAATAGAGGTAACTTTCCATTCAAAACCGCTTAGTTTTTTATAAGATTTACCAGAATTGACATCCCAAAGAATAATACTTTTATCGTTTGAAGCGCTTGCTAGATATTTACCATCTGGAGAAAGTTGTAAATCATTTATATCATCAGTGTGACCAACAAAAGAGAGTACTTCTAAATTTTTACCTGTAGTTTGAAATTTCTTTATTGATCCTCCTTTAAACGCAACAAAATAAAATTTAAAATCTTTACTCAACTGTAAATCTAAAATAGGGCCATTAAGTTTTATACTTTTAGACTTAGTTGCATTTTCGAGTAAAGTATTTCTGATTGTGCCATCTAAACTAGCTGTAATCAAATATTTATTTTTAGCATCAAGGAAAGCTGCAGTAACAGGTTCCATGTGTAAATTGAATACTTTATGTTTAGTTGGCGTGTCGATATTCCAAACTCTTGCAGAGAAGTCTTTACTTGCACTTACAAGGTATTTACCATTTTTTGAAAAAATTAAAGAAGTAACAGCACCTAAATGACCAGAATAAGTCGCTTTAATTATAGGGTTGTTAGAAGTATCAAATGTGTATAAGTTAATGGTTCCATCCCAAGCTCCACTCGCAAATTGCTTTCCGTCATAAGAGAAAGCAACAGTTTCAACATTGACAGAATGTTCGGTTAATTTAACTTTAAATGATTGACAGTCAATGTAATCATAAGCTATTAGAGTCAAAGACAAGAATAAGAATCTTAGAATATGCATAACTTAAAATTGAATCGCTAAGGTAGGCATTTTTAATGAATTGCTTTGCACAGTTTTTTAAAACATGATAAAGCTTCGATGAATGGAAATGATATTAGGTTAAAGAAAGATATATATCAGTTGAATTTCTAAAAATTATCTGTTAATTCGCAATTCATTATGTCAAATTCTAAGTTGAAAAAAGATGCTCTTGACTACCATAGTATGGGACGTCCAGGGAAAATCGAAGTAATATCTACCAAGCCAACACAAACAAAGAGAGACTTAAGTCTAGCTTATTCTCCTGGTGTTGCCGAACCTTGCTTAATGATTGCAGAAAATAAGGACGATGTATACAAATATACTGCAAAAGGTAATTTAGTAGCCGTAATAAGTAATGGAACTGCAGTTTTAGGATTAGGTGATATTGGTCCTGAAGCATCTAAACCTGTAATGGAAGGAAAAGGCGTTTTATTTAAAATATTTGCTGATATTGATGTATTCGATATTGAATTAAATACTAAAGATGTTGATTCATTCATTAATTGTGTTAAAGCAATGGAACCTACATTTGGAGGAATTAATTTAGAGGACATCAAGGCACCTGAGTGTTTCGAAATCGAACAAAGATTGCGTGAAGAGCTCAACATGCCTATTATGCACGATGATCAACATGGTACGGCAATCATTAGCGGAGCTGCATTGCTGAATGCTCTCGAAATAGTTGGAAAACCACTCGAAACTATTAAAATGGTGGTTAATGGCGCTGGTGCTAGTGCAATGAGTTGTTCGAAGTTGTTTATTGCTTTAGGTGTGAAAAAAGAAAACCTTATTATGCTCGATAGTAAAGGTACTTTAAATTCAACAAGAACAGATCTTGACCAATACAAACGTTTTTTTGTTAATGATACAAAACATGAAACCTTGGAGCAAGCCATGAAAGGTGCTGATGTATTTGTTGGACTTTCGAAAGCAAATATTTTATCTCAAGACATGATTAGAAGTATGGCCGAAAATCCAATAGTTTTTGCAATGGCGAATCCAGATCCCGAAATTGCCTATCAATCTGCCATTGATGCAAGACCAGACATCATTATGGCAACAGGAAGAAGTGATCATCCTAATCAAGTAAATAATGTTCTAGGTTTTCCATTTATTTTTAGAGGTGCTTTGGATGTTAGAGCCACTGTAATTAATGAAGAAATGAAATTAGCTGCAGTGAAAGCTGTTGCTGGCCTTGCAAAAGAACCAGTACCTGAATCTGTTATGCGCGCTTATAATGAAAGTACTTTAGAGTTTGGTAGAAATTATATAATCCCTAAACCAATTGATCCGAGATTAATTGAAACTGTTAGTCCCGCCGTAGCAAAAGCTGCAATGGATAGCGGAGTAGCAAAAAATGAAATAAAAGATTGGGAAATTTATAAATTGGAATTAAGGAATAGACTTGGTTTAGATAATAAATTCATTCGACGTATGATGACTCAAGCACGTCAGAAACCTAAACAAGTTGTATTTGCAGAAGCAGATAATATTAAGATTTTAAAAGCAGCTCAGATTGCAAAAGAAGAAAATATTGCTGTACCAATTTTGTTAGGAAATATTGAAAAAATTAAAGCCATGATTGAAGAAAATGGCATTGAACTGGATGATGTTAAGATTATTGATCCATTAACAGAGGATGCTAAACGCGAACTATATGGCAATAAATTCTTTTCAAATAGACAGCGTAAAGGTGTTAATATCTACGAGTCCATAAAGTTGATGCGCGATCGCAATTATTTTGGTTGTATGATGGTTGCAGAAGGAGAATGTGACGCATTTATTTCTGGATTAACAAAAAACTATCCTAAATCGTTGAAACCAGCTATGCAAATTATCGGACGAGAAAAAGGCATTTCTAAGATTGCTGGTATGTACATTATTATGACTAAACGTGGACCATATTTCTTTGCAGATACAACGGTTAACATTGACCCAACATGCGATGATTTGGTAGAAATAACAAAAATGACCCATAATGAAGTGAGTAAACTTGGAGTGAAGCCAGTTATTGCGATGTTAAGTTATAGCAATTTTGGCAGTGCAAAAGGTGAAATTCCTGAAAAAATGGCTAGAGCTGTAAAATATTTGCATGATAAACATCCCGAAATTACTGTAGATGGTGATGTTCAGGCAAATTTTGCTATGAATAATGAGATGTTAAAGGAAAATTTTCCATTTAGTAAGTTAATAGATAAGGATGTTAATACTTTTATTTTTCCAAATTTAGCAGCAGGCAATATAGCTTATAAATTTGCGCAATCGTTTGCTGGTGCAGAGAGTATGGGGCCTGTGTTACTAGGCTTTGATAAATCAGTGCATTTTTTACAGTTAGGTAGTACTGTAAGAGAGATAGTCAACATGGTTGCCGTTGCCGTTTTAGATGCTCAAGGCAAGAGTTGATATTAAGCTAATGGTAATGAGTCATAATTTTGAAAATGTGATTCTCATTAAAGAACCTTTAACTCTTAATTACTTTTATAGAAAATAGTTGATTTTCTTTTTCTAATATAAGATGATATAGACCAGATGGTAGATTAACAGTGTTAATAATAGTATCATCAGTGACTCCTTCGAGCATTGTCCTGCCATAAATATCAACAAATTTGAATTGATATAAACCTATTATAGAAGTATTAATCGAGGTATTGAAAGGATTAGGCCAAGCTTGAATGAAATCATCTTGTATAATGTCTATAGAAACATTTCTAAGAGATTTCATTACACTCGAATCGCCGCAAAACTGACCATTTGAAATGTAAAATTGTGGTGTTTCTATGAGTTTAATTTTATTCGATTGATTTTGGATATATTGAAAAAACGCCCCTAATCCTTCATATACAGTAATAATTTGCAATACATCTCCAGTATTCTTTTTAAAGCTGTAATAACGGCTGTAATTAGCTTGTTTGCCACATCCGTCTTTGAAAGTTGAATCTTTAATTTCAAGTTTACTAATAACGATGTTTGAGGTATCTTTAATGATCGACAATGAGTCTTTACTTAAAAATCTTAAAAAATATGGATTCGAAAGTCCTT
>JADLHV010000148.1 GCA_020848595.1 Bacteroidia bacterium | reverse complement strand
GATTAAAGAGTTTATCTAGACTCTCTGAAAGATGCTGATGCAATCTAACATATATATTTTCCATCAAGAGAAACTGGATAATCTCTTCTATCAGCTTAAGCTGTTTTGGCGTGCTGATGACTTTAGCATAGAGTCCAATTTTCATTCAATTGTGAGCTTATAAAAAAGAGTTTTAAGACAAACCCATTACAAATTTAGGGCTTAATTACGAGGAATAAAAATAAAGAGTCGATTCAATAACACTAAATTGTGTAATCAAATCGACTCTGAAATTCTAATCGAATTTAAAATCTTTCGAATTGAGAGAAGAAATAATTGCCTTCTATATCAGCATTCTCATCACTGTCACTTCCATGAATAGCATTTGCATCGATACTCTTTGCGTACTTTTTACGAATCGTACCTTCTTCTGCATTTGCTGGATTTGTAGCGCCTATCAATTTTCTGAAATCTTCTACTGCATTTTCCTTTTCAAGAATCGCCGCAACGATTGGACCGCTAGTCATAAAACTAACTAAATCCCTAAAGAAAGGTCTTTCACTGTGCACAGCGTAAAAACCTTCTGCTTGAGAAGTGCTTAAATGAATGTATTTCATAGCGATAATTTTGAATCCTGCATTAAGGATATCATCTATTACCTTGCCTGTATGGTTGTTTGCAACCGCGTCAGGCTTAATCATGGTGAAAGTTCTATTTGTTGCCATTGTATTAAAAACGGCAGCAAAATTAGTGAATTTAATGATATAAAATAGCCGAAATTGTCGAAAATAAAGGTATTTTTAACTAAAAGAGCTAGTCTTTCTGTTTTGTATAATACCTCTCCCAAAGATCTTGTATGATCCCATCTTTTAATCCATGATATGGTGTCATAACCTCCGAAATATTTGTGCGATTAAAAATATCAATGTAAATCCTGCCCGCTAAATCAATTACCTCGGCTCTATCTGGATTCAGTTTTAAATGATAAATTCTGTCATGTAAATCTAAAGATTCTATTGACTCTGTTAAAGTCACTAATTTCTCTAACTTTAAAAATCCAGCTTGTGGTATACCAGCTAAATCTCCAAATTTATGAATATTACCTCCTGTACCAACTCCTTTTAATTTAGGAATCCAGGCTACATTTTCTTTTAACCAGGCATGTAATTTTGCAATCTCTTCACTTTTAATCTTATTCTCTCTTGCTCTTACAGTTCCAATATTGAAACTTTTTGAAACTATTGCCTTATTTTCTTGAATTAATGTCAACTCGGTACTACCTCCGCCAACATCTACGTGCAAAAATGTGTTATTAGTAGGCAACATGTGCAAAAAAGCATTCATAATCATTTTACTTTCAGCATTGCCATTGATAACATCTATGGTAATTCCTGTTTCCTTCTTAATTAATTTAATTATTTTGTCTGAATTCTTGGCATCGCGCATGGCACTCGTTGCACATGCTCTATATATATCTACATTGTAAATATCCAATAACAAACTAAAAGCTTTGACTGCCTTTAACAACAAATCGGCTTTTTTCTTACCTATTTCTTTCGTACTAAATACATCATCTCCTAGGCGAATGGGTAATCTTGTAAATTCAACTTTTTTCCACTCTGGCTTAAGCGAATCTTCTTGTAGTGGCCGAGATATCAATAATCTAACACCATTTGAGCCAATGTCTATTGCACCAAATTTCATCCTAAATTTTGTATTTGAGTCGGCACAAACTTAAGGGTTATTTCGGACTTAGTTATTAGTTATTTGTTAATTGATATCATTTAATTTAAGACACAAACAATACTTATAAGTATTCTCTAGGTGTCTTTTTTTCAAATCAAAATTTATTTGATTTTCTACTCACTTTTAAATAAAAGAATAATATAGTTGCATTCAGTCTCGTTGATGCATTAATTGATAGCCTCTAGATATTCTATACCTTTTCTTGTAAGTGTGAAACTATATAAAGAAAGTTTATCTGAGTCATATAAAAAACCAGAACGCTTATCGCTTTCGATTTCGCGACAAGGTCTAACAAAATCTTTTACCATTAATTGCTTTAATTCATCTGCTACATGACTCTCTTTCTCTTTTGGCAATTCTGATAATATATTAACGAAACTTTCTTCAAAAATTAATAAAGCAAGTATACTTTCTGATAAGGGTTCTAATCTTTCTATATTCATTTCACTTTTTTCTGTTTTGGAACATTTATATGACCAAAAGGACAATGTTTACAAGCACATCCACAACAATAACCTCGCTTTAAATGGTAGGTTTCTGTAAAAACACACAAACCTTGATCATTTATATAATAATCTTTTTCCTGTTTGTCTGTTTTCATCGCACAAAAATAAGACATAAACATTCTCAGTTTTAATTATCAATTTACTTTTAATTAATTATCGAAAAAATCTATACTTAAAGTTCTCGTAATGGTAGATTATATTTGCCTAATGTTTATGCGTTTACTCATCATTTTATTTGTTTTTACTACGACTTCAAATTGTTGGGCTCAATGGAAAAAAATCAATACAGGCACTTCTAATGATCTATACGATGTGCAATCTATTAGTGAAAATGCATTCGTTTGTGGTCAAAGCAGTAAAATTCTCATCTCTAAAGATTCTGGAAAATCATGGAAAAGCATGCCGCTTTCAATTCCTTCAAATTTAAGATGTCTCTATTTTTTTGATTCATTACATGGCATGGTGAGTGGCGAAAATGCAAGACTTCAAATGACTTATAACGGCGGAAAAACATGGACACAAAAATATGTTAGGACCGCTGCTTATGCTTATGACATTACTTTTTCTGGCGCTAATGGCTTAATGGTTGGAAATAATTCATTAGTTGTTTCTTCAAATAATAACGGTGAATCTTGGACAGTTGACACCACGCCATCTATAGAAAAACAATTGAATAATGTGGCTATTTCAAAGGGTGGAATTTGCTGGGCTGTTGGCGATAGTGGCATTATTTTAAGAAAATTAATACATCAAAAATCTTGGATAAAAATTAATTCAAACACAAAAGTTAATCTTACTCATGTTTCGTGTTTTAGCGACTCTATTATTATAATTAGCGGAGGTATGTCTGACCCCAATCAAGTGGGTGTGCATTACAATGTTTTCCTTAAAAGTAACGATTCTGGAAAAACTTGGTCGCAATCAATTATTCCTGAAATGAAATCGATTTTTGCAGGCTATTTCTTCACTCCTGATTCTGGCTTCTTATGCGGCTCAAATGGCATTATTTGCAAAATATATCATCCCCTTTACAAAAGAGGTCAACAATTATCTGGTACTGCTTCCATTCTTAATAGTATAACCTATTCTGATAATTATGGATTAATAGCGGGCGATGGGGGCACTATTCTTAGAACTACCAATATGGGAGGCTACGGATTAACAATTAAAGACCAAAACATACCTGAAATCAAAGTTTATCCAAACCCTTCAAGCGACATTATTTATGTAGAAACTAAAGAAAATATCTTAAGTATTCAATTAATATCAAACGATGGCATTTCAACTCAGGTCAATTTAATTGAAAACACAATAGATATAGAAGAAATTGCCAGTGGCCAATATTGGTTAATAATTAAAACTCAAATGGGCGTCACTTGGATTCCAATACTAAAGTACTAGCCATTTCTTTTGTAATAATCTCGCTGATATTGGGATTTATGCGCGAAAATTTCACTCGAAATGCTTTTTTTCTATTTTCGGGGTCGCCTAAAAACTCAATACTCATAGGCAATTCATCAACTTGTCTTGCAATCTCAACGCCTCGCACGGTGTATTGATAGGTAACACCATCCGGGAATTCATCAATCCTATCAACAACAGTAATGTCATAAAAATACGCTAAATGTATTGTTTTCGTTAGACTTGTAAACATTAAAAACAAAACTGGAGTAATAAGAAACAAAAAGGTAAACAATCTAACTGGTCCTTTTAATGCTATAAAATCTTTTTGCTTTTTAGCTAATTCATACAATCTAATTTGATAACGGTTATTAGCAATAAGATAAGCACCTAGTCCAAACATAAAACTGCCTAAAATGATAAAAACAACACTGAGATCTAATAAATTTAAAAACCAATTATTATAAGCTAAAAGCAAACCTGACACATACAATAATATGGCTATTACAAATCTCAATTTATGAGAGAAAGAAGCATTCTCTTCTTCGAAATGTTCTATGATACTTTGACGCTTGCGTTCTTTATGCATGCGTATCCTCTCTGCAGCATTTTTTCTTTCTTTTGCTTCCCAATTGATGATGGTTTCGATGCTACTTTTATCTAAAAAATTCCGCAGCATCATATCATATCTCATCTTTTGATCTGGCTCACTTAATACATTATAACCTTGAGTAAGGATTTTAAAAAACTCTTCTGCACCTATGATATCAGGATTCTTATCAGGATGGTATAACATAGCTAATTCTCGATACTTACGTTTTACTACCGAAGCATCCGAATACAACTCCAAGCCCATTAACTGATAATAATTATGCTCTATCAAAATACAAGTTTTATCGCTGTTTAATCTCTATATAACTCAAGTTTTATTTCTAGAAAAGTTTTCACAAACTTAATAAACTTATTCAAATATGAAATATTGTCCAAATTTGACTCTAATCAATCAATAATTTATACTTTGTGTATATTTCATTCTTTTATAACAATTCATTTGGTATGATTTTCGTTCTATCTAATACAATGTATCGACTGATTCTATTTATCTTATTGATTCCATTTGGACTAAATGCTCAATTAAGTCCCGACAAAACTTTAGTAGATTTCGGGCAAATTGCTCTTTTCAACAACGATACGGCCTACTTTAACTTCACCAATACCGGCATTAAAACCATCTATTTATTAAGCACTCAACCAGCAGACGATTATTCGGTGCATGTGAGTTCTAAAACCATTGGACCAGGCGAATCTATAATAGTTGGTATTGTTTATTATACCGACAAAAAAGGAAAATTCTCTATTAATGTTCCACTCAGTTTTAGTCATTCTGGCACACCTATAACCTTACAAGTGAAAGGCCAAATAAAAGCCATTAACGAAACAGCCTATACTAAATGCCCTAGTATCGAAAATTCCAAACCATTGCAAGCTTCTCAAATTCCATTGACCATTATAATTCGAGATGCAGAAACACTTGAATTTCTAAGTGCTGATATTAAAGTTCAGAGGGCGCGATTTGAATATAATTGTGTCAGCGGTATCAACTCTAAAAACTATAAATGCAATTGTGGGTATGGTCCTTTATTGATTGAAACTTCTAAAAAAGGTTATATTCCACATTCCGAAAACTTTCTTTACGACCCAACCCATTACACCGTTATAGTTGACTTAGTAAAAGAGCAAAAAGACACGCTCATTGAAAACAAAACAACTATAATATCCCAGGAAGAATTCCCCTATGAGCCACCTAAGACTGAAACAAATGACAGTTTTGTACCTGAGTATTCCTATATCACAAGCTCTGTAAATGATTCTGGATTCAATTCACTTCGCTACAAGCCTAATCATCTCATATTTATAATTGACGTAAGTGGAAGTATGAAAGATAGCACCAAATTGTTCTACTTAAAAAAAGCCATGACAAGATTGATATTATCTGCACGACCACAAGACCATATCACGCTTATAACCTATGCCTATAAAGTAAAAGTTATATTTGAAAACTATAGTGGATTAGACAGAGGGGCGATGCTAATGGCTATTGATACATTAACCGCATCTGGAGGAAGTAATGGTGCCAAAAGTTTAATTATGGCTTACGAAATCGCAAAAAACCATTTTATTACAGGCGGAAATAATCAGATTTTTTTGGCTACAGATGGCTTACTCAATAGTAGCTCTGTAGATAATGACGATTTATATAAATTAGCACGAAAAGGGTATAACAATGAGCAAGTCATTTTATCGAGTATCGGATTTGGAAAAGACGAAAAAGCACTTGAATTTTTAAGAAAACTCGCCAAATTAGGGCATGGAAATTTCTTAAGAATTAACAATATTGATTCAGATATAGAAGTGCTAATTGAAGAAGTTAAATTACAATCTCTCAGCAAGCCTTGATTTTTCAATAGTTTTTCCTTGTACTTAATACTTGTCATATGTTGACAATTAAAGCATAAATAAACGAGCAAAACCTATGCTTTTAGGCTTACTTTGTAGTTTTACACGCAAGAGACGATGAAAAAACTTTTAATTCTATGCTTTTTAGCATTTTCTATCAACGCAATAGCAAGCCCTCAAGATTCAATTGGCATTAAAGTAGTTGATGGCAAAACGTATATCATGCATAAGGTCACTAAAGGCGAAGGGGTATACAGTATTAGCAGAAGATACGGCGTTTCTGCTTCTGATATTTATGAGGCTAATGAAGGCTCTGAGCAATCTATTAAAATTGACCAAGTTCTTCTAATTCCTAAAGCTATACCACAAAATGGCACTAAGCCTAACAATACGCCTTCTACAACTACTACAACCAAAAAGGAAAAAATTTATCATACAGTAAGTTCTGGTCAAACACTCTCTGCAATTGCTAGACAATACCACACAACTGTAGCTGAAATTAAATCGCTAAACAAACTGAGTTCCGACAATATACGTCTTGGTCAAAAATTAATTGTTGGTGAAAAAACAATTACAGTTCCAAGTACTAAACCAAGTAATCCTGTTATTGTAAAAG
>JADLHV010000147.1 GCA_020848595.1 Bacteroidia bacterium | reverse complement strand
GGTACCCGAGCCGAATAAGATTGGAGAAAAGCTTTATATTGGTGTTTAAAATATTTTAATCCTAATAATATCAGAGCTACAGAAGCAAATAAACTATATAATTTTTGGAAAGAAGGCGCTTGCATAGCATCGGCAACCCCAAAAATACAAAGTAAAGCTACCAGTAAATCACTTAAAAAAACACCAGAAGCTAACATGACCCCTTTGCTAAATCCTTCTTGAATACTGGTATGTACCAATTTAAAAAATGCTGGTCCAAACAGTAAAATACTGATAATGAACCCTTGCCACAAACCGTTGATTACAGGAAATATCAATGTCATTTACGCTTAATTTCTTTCACTAATTTTGCAATATCATTCTCCATACCAATTGCGTAGCCAAAATAAATCATTTCTACGACACCATTTCTGATAACAATCAGTCTAGGAAAACCAGTGACTCCATAATCATATAAGACTTGTTTTTCTACTTTTACCAGATTATAAGAAATATGATGAGTAGCAACAAAGCTATTGAGATTTTCCCAATCAGATTGAAAAGCATTAACACCGACTATAGTAAGACCACTATCTTTAAGATTGGCATATAGTTGATTTAAACCAGGCAAACCTTTTATACAAGGCGAGCATGTTGTATAGAAAAAATCCAAAACTACTATTGAATCCATTTTAGAGCTTAAATCAAAATCCTTTCCATCGTGGGTAGTTGCTTTGAATAAACTAACAGAATCACCAACTTTGAGAATTTGGTATTGCGATCTTCTTGCAAGTTTAATAGAATCACCGTTTGGATTTAGCTTGATAACAGCGATAATTGAATCTGATTCATGTTTTATTTTGGTTAAATCATCCGTACTTAAAATCTTAAAATCGATAAGTTGAAAAGAAGCATATTGAAAATTTTTTCCTCTCCGAGTGATAGTTTCTTGCTTTATGGGCAAATAACTTTTTTTAGAAATATGTAAAATGGATTTGGAAATAAATTCGGCTTTATTATTGGGATATTTAGTTGTATCGAATTTTTGATATTCGTAATATTCTGAATTTTCGGATAGCGGTTCATATAGATTTAACTCAGCTTTAGTTAGAAGTATAGGCGTATATATATAATTTTTCAGGTTAGCTTTAAATTTTGGTTCATTCTCAGATTTAAACTGGCTGTAATAAATATTATCTTTATAATTAAGGCGATAAACTGATTGACCATTAGAAGCAGCAATACTTCTAGGTGATTTACTTCGTGTATAATTAATAATATGCCAACCTACATAAATTTCATCTTCAGTATTAAAGATATTCGATTGATACGTTTCAATTAAAGTATCTATTTCGTTCGGGTATTTAAACGACCTTACAAAACTGATTTGATAGTTTTTGAAAGCATCATTAGCTTTTATAATTTTCTTTAATATGTCTTTAGGAATTTCTGCTTGAGCTTCAACAATAAATAATCCGCTAAGAAACAATAGGACAAATGACTTGAATATGTTCATCAATAGTTCTACAAGTATACTTCAAATCGATTAAATTTGCAACATGTACGAGAACATTATCACTTCTAAGGAAGCCACAGTGCTTACCATTACAATTAATCGTGAAAGCAAGTTAAACGCTTTAAACATGGCTACTTTAAGAGAAATTAAAGAAGCAATTATTGAAGCGAACAAAGACAAAGAAGTTTCCGGCATTATTCTTACAGGTTCTGGAGCAAAAGCGTTTGCAGCAGGTGCAGATATTTCTGAATTTGTTAATTTCAATTCTAAGCAAGCCACTAAAATGTCAGCAGATGGTCACGAAACGATGAATACCATTGAGCGTTCTGGCAAGCCTGTAATAGCAGCAGTAAATGGTTTTGCACTTGGAGGAGGTTGCGAGTTAGCCATGTCATGTCATGTGCGAATTGCTTCTGAAAATGCAAAATTCGGTCAACCAGAAGTCAATCTTGGCGTTCCTCCAGGATACGGCGGCACTCAAAGACTTATTCAATTAGTTGGTAAATCAAAAGCAACCGAATTGCTCTTAACTGCCGATGCAATAGGTGCTAATGTTGCAATGGAATATGGATTAGTAAATGAAGTTGTGCCAATCGAGGATTTAATTCCAAGATGTATAGAAATACTGAATAAAATTTCAAGTAAATCCCCAATGGCTGTTGCTGCGGTTATTAGATGTATCAATGCGCATTTCGAAGACGGTGTGGATGGATTAAAAACCGAGATTGATGAATTTGGCAAGGCCTTTGATACTATTGACTTTAAAGAAGGCACGGATGCATTTCTCAATAAAAGAAAAGCCAATTTTGAAAGATAATAAAATACTTTTTGCGCTACTTAAGCCATATTTAGTCTTATTGACTTTTCTTACCTTAATCTCCCCTATTCATGCTCAAGACGCAGAATTTTGGTACGAAGATCAATTAAAAAAAATGAGCCTAGACCAGAAAATTGGGCAACTTTTTATGGTGGCTGCTTATTCTAACAAAGACGATAAACATGTAAGTGAAATTGAAAGACTCATTCAAGATTATCATTTAGGTGGATTAATCTTTATGCAAAACGACCCAATTCGCCAAGCTTGGCTTAGTAATTATTATCAATCTATTTCAAATACACCATTAATGATGAGTATTGATGGCGAATGGGGATTGGCAATGCGTCTTAAGAATACTTGTCATTTTCCGTATGCTTTAACTATGGGTGCATTAAAAAACGACAGTTTAGTTTATGCAGTAGGTGCGGCAATTGGTCAACAATGTAAAAGATTAGGCATTCATATTAATTTTGCTCCAGATATTGACATTAATGTTAATCCCAACAACCCCATTATTGGATTCCGTTCTTTTGGAGAAAACAAGTTCAATGTTGCAAAATTAGGTATAGCTTATAGCAATGGATTAATGAGTGAAAATGTTCTTTCATGTGCTAAGCATTTTCCTGGACATGGCGATGTTAATACCGATTCGCACCTTGGACTGCCTCAAATATTAAAAAGTAAAGCTGAGCTAGATTCGCTAGAGTTATTTCCTTTTAAAGCTTTAATAACTTCTGGAGTCCCTTCAATTATGGTTGCTCACTTATTTATTCCGCAATACGATTCTAGAGTAAATCGACCAGCATCTCTTTCCAAATATGTGATTGATACTTTATTAAGACAGCAACTTAAATATGACGGTTTAGTGTTTACAGATGCACTAAATATGAAAGGCGTATCGAAGTTTTTTCAGCCTGGAGAACTAGAGTTAGAAGCTTTAAAAGCGGGCAATGATGTGCTTTTATTTAGCGAAAATATCCCTGTAGCCTTTGCCAAAATTAAAGAAGCAATAATTAATGGAGAAATTACTGAAACTGAATTGGATAAACATGTTTTAAGAATATTAAAATGGAAACAATTCGCTGGATTAGACCATTATACTCCTATCAATACTAAACATTTGGCTAAGGATTTAAAAGGTCACGAATACGATGACTTACAACAAAGAATAGCCAATGAAGCTGTTAGTATTCCTATTAAAAGTCAATTAAGTTTACCAATTAAATCTAAAGAAAAAGTTCTTTTTATTGCTTTAGGGGATATTCAAAATTCTAAATGGAAAGAATTATGCAATAAGGCACATGGGGCTGTCTATAAACAAGTAGCTAAAAATCCAAGTAACGAAAAAATCCAGTCACTGGTAGTATTATCCAAAGGCTTCGACAAAGTCGTTATCAGTTATCATCAACCACTTGTTTGGAGTCAAGGCAATGGCGGTTATGTAGAAAATGATTTAAAACTCGTAAGTAAGATTAGCGCTTTGAAAAAAACGATAGTGATAGGTTTTTTTAATCCTTATATTTTCAATCGTTTTAGTCAGAAAGTTACTTATGTAGCAGCCTATGAAGACAATGAATTCTTTCATCAAGCAGCTATGTCATTAATATATGGGAGAATTCCAGAAATGGGTCTAATGCCAGTTAGTCTTAAAATGAAATCTACCCAAGACCAGAGCAGTTCTAAAAAAATAAACCTTAATCAATTAAATGAAATAGATAAGATTGCAGCACAATTGATTCAAAAGAAAGCTGCACCTGGTTGTCGTATTTTGGTTTTAAAAGACAATGAAATGATTTTCAATCGTGCTTATGGACATTTAAATTACGATAAATTTTCAAAGGTTAACGATAGTACACAATACGATATTGCATCAATTACTAAAATTGCTTCTACTACGCTTGCTGTAATGAAACTTTATGAAGAAGGCAAAATAGATTTGAAAAAAACTTTAGGAGATTATGTTCCGATGGCAAAAGGCACTAACAAAGAACATTTAGTTATTGAAGATATTTTACAACATCGGGCTGGATTAACGGCATGGATACCATTTTACAAAGAAACTTTACCCTTTATTGATAGTGTTTATTGTGCAAAAGGCGATTCGGCATTTTGTGTTAAAGTTGCCGATAAACTTTTTATGCTTAAAGCCAATAAAGACACCATTTATAAGCGTATTTTTAATTCGGCATTAGAGTCTAAAACATACCGTTATAGCGATTTAAGTATGATTTTAATGCAAATGGTGGTTGAGCAAGTAAGTGGAATGGGATTGGATACATTCATGCAAATTAATTTCTATGGTCCAATGGGTTTAAGAGATATTGGATATAATCCATGGAAAAACCATAATACTAATAATATAGCACCGACACAAGTAGATAGATTATTTCGCAAACAAGAATTATGCGGTTACGTGCATGATCCTGCCGCGGCGATGTTAGGAGGTGTTAGCGGTCATGCCGGCATTTTCTCGACTGCTCAAGATTTAGGGCATTTAATGCAAATGCTGGCAGATGGAGGCGTTTATATGGGTGTTAATTATCTAAAACCAGAAACTATTTCATTGTTTACCTCCTATCAACGCAGTGATTCGAGACGTGGTTTAGGATTCGATAAACCCGACTTTAGTGGTAAAACTAGTCCAGCCAGTACTCTGG
>JADLHV010000146.1 GCA_020848595.1 Bacteroidia bacterium | reverse complement strand
TAATTACCTTAGCATTTGGTCCCATACGGGTTAAAAACATTTTAATTTGTAAATCCGTGGTATTTTGCGCTTCGTCTAAAATCACAAAACAATTATCCAAAGTACGTCCACGCATAAAGGCTAAAGGAGCCACCTCTATAGTTCTATTTTCTAAATACAACTTTAATTTATCTGGCGGAATCATATCATCCAAAGCATCGTATAAAGGTCTTAAATACGGATCAATTTTCTCTTTCAAATCTCCAGGCAGAAACCCTAAACTTTCGCCCGCTTCAACTGCAGGACGAGTCAAGATTATACGCTTTATTTCTTTGTTTTTCAACGCCTTAACAGCAACTGCAACCGCTGTATACGTTTTACCAGTACCAGCAGGGCCTAAAGCAAACACGATATCGTTCTTGCCAATTTCCTTAACTAATCTTATTTGATTAGAAGTTCTAGCTTTAATTGGTTTTCCATTATTTCCAAATAAAATGACATTCGAATCCAAATCGCCATTTGAAGATGGAATTTGAATATTCGATTGATCATCTTGTCCAAAAACTTCGCCCAATAAAGAATCATTTAATTCTCTTCCTTTGCTAATAAGTAAAACAAATTGATCGATTTTACTCATAAGTCGATCTACTTCGCTCTCCTCACCTATCGCTTTAATCTCATTGCCTCTAGCGATAAGCCTTAACTTAGGGAAAATATGCTTGATTTTTTCCAGATATACATTATTTGCACCATAGATTTCTATCGGATGCAAATCTTCAATTAGATAACTTTTTTCAGCCAATGTCCTTTTGTGTTTTTTAAATGCTTAAATAGTGAATATTTTTGCCAACGAATATACAAAATTTTGGCTTTAGTTTATCTCATATCAGATTTCCAAGAAAGTTCCTATAAAATTGGGTTGCTAAAGTCCGAATGGCTATTGGCACTTAAAAGGCCCGACATCGTTGATATCACTCATAATATTAGTCTAAATAATATGATTGAAGCTGCTTTTATTGCCGATCAAATTCAATTCCCCGAATATCAAAATATCATAACAGTTTTTAAAATAGGAGAAAATCACGAATCTATTGTTTATCAACACTTTGACCGACTATACATCCTACCTAACAACGGATTAATTGGTTTATTATTCGATAAAATTGACACAAATTCAGTCTATTTAATAGATAGCTCTCTTGAAACGCAAGCTGCATTAGCATTCTTAGAAAACCGTCTAGATAAACTTCCTAAAGCTGGTCAAAAATTAGCTTTACGCTACCCAAAACAGCTTAATTTTACCTCTAATTTGCTTATTGGTGAAGTTGTTTTTAGCGATAAACATGGTAATTGTTACTTCAATTTGAAAAAAAATCAGTTTGAAGAATTCGTTAGAAACCGTCAATTTCAAATTAAAATACAACACTTTGCTTCTCCTTTAGCCGATAAAATTAGTCAAAGCGTTTATGATGTAGAACAAGGATATCCAGTTGTAAGATTTAGTAGAAGTGGTTATTTGAAACTCCAACTCAATCATGGAAATGCAAAAAAATTGTTCAGAATTAAAGAAGATACGAAAATAATAATAGAATTACAATGATTACTAGACTAGTTAAAATGCATTTCCGACCAGATGAAACAGAAAATTTTATTCAGCTTTTCGAAAGTGTAAAAGATAAAATAAGTGCAATGGAAGGTTGTTTAGGGGTCGATTTATTGAGAGATATTAATTCACCAGATATTTTCTTTACTTACAGTCATTGGGATTCAGAAAAACATCTAAATGCATATAGAGATTCGGAATTATTTGGTATTACATGGAAAAATACTAAATCTAAATTTGCACATAAAGCAGAAGCTTGGAGTGTTGAACAACTTGTGGGAACACTTAACAATATTTTGAAGTAATTTGTAGTTTTAGAAAGTAACATGAGATTTTCCATACTGATAAGTTTATTATCACTCACCATTAGCCTTTCGGCTCAAAACAAATCGTGCGATAAAGCCTTAAAACTTTACGAGCAAAAAAATTACAAGTCGGCCGATAAAGCAATAGATAAATGTTTGCTTGAAACTTACAGTTCTAAAAATCCCAATATCCTTTTATTAAAATCTAAAATTCAATTGGCTATTTTTAATGATAAGACCTTAGCTGAAAAATATCCAAATGCGCTTAAGGAAGCACTTAAATATGCCGAAAAAGCTATTGAAGCCAATCAAGGAATATATGCACAAGAAGCTTTTAAGAAATCGAATGAAGCTTATTTTTATCAATTAATAAAAATCAATAATAAAGAAGCTCTCTTCTCTTATAATGGCAATAAGTTTTCGAAAGCATTGCCGCTTTTCAAAAAAAGTATCTTCTTTGGCATGGACACCATCTCTATGGTTTATGGGGCAGATTGTTACTGGCAGCTCGAGCAGTGGGATGAAAGTTTAAATCTTTATAAGAAATCTGCAGAAATCATTTATACGGCTGTTCTCGATAGCAATATGAAAGTTGCTGGTTACCAAAGAACGCCATTTATTAGACTTTGCGAATATTACATTAACCATAAACTCTATGATTCTGCTTATATTTATGTTAAAAATGGAAGAGCAATTTTACCTAATGACCCCGATCTAAATGTTCTGACTTATAACTTAATGAGGATTCAGTTAGAAAAAATTCCACCAAGTTTTGATTATTTGTCTTTTACTCAAAATGGACTTAGAGATTTTCCAGCTGATTCATTCTTAAATCATCGCGAAAACTCTATCTATATCTACCTATTAAATGGCATGGCTGAAGCTAAGGACAATAGGCAATTCGACAGTTTATTCACTATTTATGCCTCTTCTAAGGCCGATAAATCTAAATTAAATCAATTAGCACAAATTAAAAAGTATGACATTTTCGCTGGAATGTCGCCAATAGAATTTAGTCTTGCATTAACTGAATATTTCGCCAATTCGAGTTTAGAAAAAGCAGCTTACTATGCTGCAAAAAACTATTTAAAAGTTAAAGATGAACAAGCGCTATCTCCAGAAAAAATGGCTCAATATATTCCAACTTTGCCGCAAATTAAGTTAGTTGAATTAACCTATAGATTTTATATTGAAGAAAATCCAAAAGCCTCTGTAATAACTAAAAGTTTATCGGAGTATACGAGCAAAAAAAATAAAGAAATTACACAGTATTACGACCTACTACCATTGATCAGGTTAAATGAAATGTGTAAAAAGCACTTTCCTAAGATCCCTGAATTCACTAACATTCAAAAGAATTATCGATTACGTCTTATAAATGAATCTGCTGATTCAGGAGATTTCAGATTAGCTCGAACTATTTGGATAGAAGCCAGTAAACTGTATCCAGACCAAGCTAAAAATCTTGATATCTCTTGGAAAAAAATCGTGACTAATGATTTTAAAATTAATTATTTCGGAAGTCGTATCAATCTTAAAGGTAAAACAGAAAAAGGCGTTCCTGAATATTCTTGGAATGGTATAGCCGATTCGTGCAAATGGGGAACTATTAGTGATGATGTGATTTTAAATGCACAACAACGTATTAATTATTTCAGACGAATGGCTGGCATGACCGAAATGATTTCATTAACTAAACAAGATAATGAAATGTGTATGATTGCGGTACTTATGTGCGAAGCCAATAGGTCTATGTCGCATGAACCTAATGATGGATGGAGATGTTTTATACCCGCAGGAGCCGATGCTCTTCAAAATGCTATATTATCTAAAGATGCTAATCCAGCAATTGCTATAACTGCTGCTATGGGTCAAAACCACACTACCGTGGGAAATAGACGTTGGTTATTATATCCAAATGCGCTTTATATGGGCATTGGAACTTCTAAATCTTATACAGCAATTAAAGCAATCGATGAGTCGAGAGGATTGGATACCTTAAAATATCAATCGCAATTTATCGCTTGGCCACCTGCAAATGCTTGTCCTAAAATGTTGGTGTTTAAAAAATGGAGTTTCTCAATAGACCTCGACTTAAAAGATGCAAGCGTAAGTATGAAAGATGCAAACGGACAAATGATATCATTAAATCAAGAGCCTTATGCTATTGGTTATGGCATGAATACAATTGTTTGGGAGCCTAATATCAATGTAGCTACTTTAAGCGATGATGCATTATTTCATATTACGATAAAACTGAAAAATGGTAAAACATTTAATTATACGGTAAAGGTTATCGATATTAAATTATAGTCATTTCTTAACAAGATTTCCAAGTAGTATACCCCTTTGCTAAATTTTCGCAATATTTGCGAGACATGATTGATTATACGTTTAGTACATTAGATGAAGTTTCGGCTCATCGTGTTGGCAATAAAAATAATGGTGAAGACCTTTTAATTTCGAAGGCCCGTTTAGATATCTCTGACAAAACAATAGAGGAAATGCTGCACAAATACTTCCTCAATCAATTTAAATCTGAAGAATACTTCAATTTTACTTTTACCAATGACGACCATACTATGAATCCAATTTTCAAATATTGTAAAGATGTGTTCGAAGGTATGGGCGATTTTCATCTGAATAGTATCAACATTGCAAAACATTTATATGAAACGTCGAATCATCCCAATATTAAAAACGGTGATTTATTTATCGCCTATTTCTCTAAACTAAATGCCGATTACAAGGAAGTCAGTGCCATTGGAATATTTAAATCTGAAAGCAAACAATCCTTTTTAAAATTAGATACTGGAAACAAAGAATTTAATATTAAAAGTGACGAAGGGATGAAAATGGATAAGCCCGATAAAGGTTGCCTTATTATTAATGATGAAATGGATAAAGGATATAAAGTCTGTATCATCGACCGCACAAACCGTTCGGAGGAAGCTTTATTTTGGAAAGATAATTTCTTAATGGTGACACCACGTAAAGATGAATATCATCAAACAAGCGATTTTTTGGATATCACAAGACAATTCGTAACAAAGGCATTACCAGAAAACTTCGAAGTCAATAAAAGCGACCAAATTGACCTTTTAAATAGGTCTATGGAATATTTTAAAAATAGAGACACTTTCGATAAAGAAGAATTTGAACAAGAGGTGTTTAAAGATGAGAGCGTTATTGAATCTTTCAAACGCTTTGACCAAACCTTTAGAGAAGAAAACAAAATAGAAATGGAAGACTCTTTTGATATCAATTTATCGGCAGTAAAAAAGCAAAACCGTGTCTTTAAAAGCATTCTGAAACTCGACAGAAACTTCCATATCTATATTCATGGCAATAAAGATTTGATAGTTCCTGGTGTAGAAAAAGATGGTCGAAAATTCTACAAAATTTATTACGATTCTGAACAGTAATTATTTACTTAGTAAATCTATTTAATTAATATTTTCGCTAATTTGAGTTTCTTATCTACACCATAGAATTTCAATGAATCGAGAGAGCTTGTTATTCGTATAACCCAAGTTCATTTAGAAACATGATTATAAGCAGTCGTTATAGCATCTTTCAACATTTCGGGATGTACTTTATCCAATTCTATTAAGGTCCACCCATGCTTACCCCACTTATTAGGAACAGGATATATAGCAGATTTTGAAGCAGATGTAAAGACACTTTGATCAATCTCCGAAAGCTTTACACAAAGTCGATTTTCTTGTTTATTATGAGTTAAAAAAATCTTTTGTTTTACTCTATAAGAACTGACTTTAAAATGAGGCTTCTCGACTGTATCAGGCAAAGACAAAGCATATTCTCTAAATAAAAAATTTTCAGTCATAAGGGTTAAATTGATATGACTTAATTATAAGTAGTGACAGTAGAATTAGTTTGCATTGCAAATCCTGTTACGGCATTTAATTGAACACTATGAAATTCTTTTGATTTCTTACTTACCCTTTCAACACCTATAAACTCCCAAGCAAAGGCATTCTGTTTTTCAAAATAAATGACTCGCGCGGTAAATCCGTATTTAACAGATTTTGGACTTACTTTCTTAGCAAATTGATAGGCTTTTTCAATCGTCATTACTTTATAAAAATTAGAATTTTCTTTAACATTTGGCAACTCTAAAGGTGCAAGTAATTGAAAATTCTCGTCTAATTCTACTGTAAATTTATAGAACAATGTGTCATTAACTGGAAATCTATAACGCAAATAATATCGAGTCTTTCCACATACTCGTTGAATTGATTCAAGTTGATTTGAGTCGAGATTCAACAAACTATCACTT
>JADLHV010000145.1 GCA_020848595.1 Bacteroidia bacterium | reverse complement strand
TAGCAGATTGAGCCAGAACATCGAGATTAGGGACAGAATCCTTAGAAAGTCGGATACAAGCAATTGCATTAGCCATCTTTAAATATATCTCTGCTTTCTTCACGAAACAAAAATACCAGAGGAATCATTTAAAATCAATCTGAATCTTGTCATTTTTAAATAAATTTGAACACATATAAATTCAATCTGTTACCTGTTGGTGTTATTCATATAAAGTCAACTTAAAAACGACTACAATTGAAAATTGAAAATCAATCCATTCGCAACAAGACAAAAAAAGACTTGTTGGAAGTGCTTTACCAGCGCTATGGGCGAAAGCTTTATGCTT
Source organism: Bacteroidia bacterium (assembly GCA_020848595.1). GTDB lineage: Bacteria > Bacteroidota > Bacteroidia > NS11-12g > UBA955 > JABMMZ01. Next base: position 3,706 of record JADLHV010000145.1, on the reverse strand, counting down.
ATGCCACTATGAGCTGGAAATTGGATGAAGATGGCGCATGGGACTTGATTTACAAAACGCTTTATAAAGTCGTTGACTCGCAACAAGATTATCAATTTGAACATGAAAAACAATTCGCTGCTTTTGTCTTCAAGGTATTTGTTAATTATCTTAGAAATCATTATCGAGATAATAAAAAACTATCTGAGAAACTGCAATTAATCCGCATGGAAGAACAGGAATTTGACCAAACTGCCGAAATTGAAGTGATAGAGACAAAAGACAATCGGCACATGGAAATTTTAAAAGAAGTTCTGATGGATTTAGAAGATTGGCAAAGAGTGCTATTACTTATGCGCAGTGAAGGCCATTCTTATGCTGAGATTGCCAAATTTATTAACAAACCAGAAGAGCAATTAAAGGTGTATTATCAAAGATTAAAAGCAACCCTAAGTAAAAAAATCAATGAGCAAGTTCGATAGTAATATAATAAGCGACGAGTCTGTAAGAAAGCTTCTACAACGTTATTTGTTAGAGGCCGATGACCAAGATATTTTAACTCAACAACTCATAGATATGGAATCACAATTTGCATTCGAAAACGAAGTCTTTAATATCCCTGTTATTCCCAACGAACAACAACTAATTAATCAACTTCAATCTAATTTAGGTAAATCATTTAAATTAAAATGGCTCTTTACAAGTATATTAACAATTTCGGCATTGACTGGTATTGCTTACTATTACTTAAACGATGTTTCTAAGGCATCTACTCGAACTCTAACTCCAACAATTCCGACTCATATTGAAAACAAACCCGAGTTAAAATACAGTGCCGAAATTCCAAACTCTGAAACTCCAGAAAAATCTAGTTCGAATAACAATCAAAATAAGCCCATCACACCATTAGAATCTAATATCTGTAACTGGCCATTACTATTACCTGTAATCGATAATGAATTACCCGTTCAATCGCAATCGGATTCAAGGTTTAAAACATGGCTTGATTCACCGAGTTTAAATAAAAAAGAGTCCATATACAAAAAGACAATTCCTATAGTTGTAGGACACTTTGCATACGACACTTTACTCAATGGAATTACTAGAATTGAAGTCGAAGGCGGATTTTGTAATATCGTAGTGAATTCATCGCCAGCGAATCAAACTTCATTTGAATGTTCTATAGATGTAAGTGGAAGATTTAGAAAACTAAAAGGCGAATATGAATTAAATTGTACCCGCATTGGTTCTACATTAAAAGTGACTTTAATTCCAAACGAAAACATATACATGACTGGGATTAACATGACACTTAAAGGTCAAATAAATTTTATAGTGCCATACAATACTGAAGTTGATGTCAGTAATACCACAGGCGATATTGAAGTATCGAATATAAAGGCAAAGAATCACAGTATTGATTGCCGTTTTGGACAAATAAAAGCAGACTATATTGAAGGCAATTTAAAAATTAATAGTAATTCGGGGGCAATAGATGTCCATGATATTAAAGGAGAATTGCATATTGACGCTCGCTTTGGGAACATTACAATGTCGGATATAGATGGAGCAAGTACAGTGAATGTAAAATCGGGTTCGGTTAAAATTTCAAAGGCTAAAGGCAATTGTAAAATAGAAGCTGGATTTGGCAAAGTAAGTGTAAATGACCTTACTGGTGACTTAGAAATATTTTCCTATTCTGGAAACCTTGATGCGTTTGATATAAACGGCAATACATGTAAGATACAAAGTCTCTTTGGCCATATCGATATGAGTCGAATAAAAGCACGAATCAATATTATTTCTCGATCAGGAAACTGTACATTAAATGAAATTGAAGGTAATTGTATCATCATCAATCGTTTTGGCAACCAAAATATCACAGATTTAAAAGGAGAGCTCAAGTTAACAAATACATCTGGCCATATTCATGTTACCAGACACGAAGGAGACTTATACATCAATGCTGATTTTGGACATGTTTACTTAAATGATTGCAAGGGTAAAATGAGTATTGAAATAAAAAGTGGAAATTTAAATGGTTCAGAAATAGAACTTGTTGAATCATTAAATATTCAATCCAATTTTGGCAATATTAAAATGCAACTAATGAACGAGGCTAATACTTTAAGCTTTGACTTATATACACCAATAGGCAAAGCCACTATAAAGAAAGAAGACATTGATGTAACTAAAGTTAATTCTAGTTTAATTTTAACCAATGGCAGTATTCTTATTAAAAGTCAAACCAATAGTGGATGGCAATTTTTTAATTGATTTGTATAGAAGAACATTTAAGTTATCTAAATAAACTTTCACTAGACTTTTGATTAATTAAATGTTGATTCTATAAATTTTATTCAGAAAACTACAAGAAAAACTCAAGCACACTCACAGGCATTTCGATAACAATTTTTATTAATATATTTAAGATTATATTTCAAAGTTTATTTAATTATAGATAGGTTAATGCACAATTAAATACTTAAGAAAATAGAGCAATGTGCATTAAATTTTCGAGAAATTTATATTAAGATTAACCTTTACTCCAGTAAGCATTTCAAAAAGCATTAAGTTTGCAGTATAAACGAATTAAACCACATAACTTATTAAAAGGAATTTATTGAGTTATAGCTAACAATAAGGCGTACATAATTTGTTTTCTTTAGTTACAAGCTTATGAATTTCAAGATTAGAATACTTTTAACATTATACATTTTTTCATTTTCCTTAATAGAGTTGAGAGCTCAAAGCATCAACAGTGCACAAGTTAGTATCCACCTCGATGCAAATAAAATAATTCAGAATATAGACCAGACATTGAGAACTATTTCGTTAAAAATAATAGAAGACAGTGAGCAAGGCATTCTTATGATTTATGACACAACAGGTAAAAAGAGAATTAAAAAATCACTTTATCAACTATTTTACTTTGACCAGGTTATAGAAGAAGACATGATATCGACCTCCTCTAATTTGCAAACAATAAATCTATTTGATTATTTAGTTATAGAACCTGAGAGAATGCTCATTAAAAGCCATCCAGACAAATCGAAATGGTTCAGTATAAACCGACAAGATTTTGAACAATATCTAGGCAAAGAAATGAAGAACTTTATTTTACAGTCGATGGATACAGGTTCGAGATTTAAAACACAGCTATTATATTCAACCTTATGGACATGGTTACAGAACATGAATTCAAATTTATATTTATATCAATTGAACATACCCGACACGAGTTTTACGACGAAGATGACAGAAGAGATAATATTTAATTTAAGATACGATACGTATATCAAACTTACATTAAAAGACACTACAGATCCGAGTAGTGCAATAGATACGGTTTACAAAAAACCTTATTATGCCTTAGACACTTTAGGCAGACTACCTTCTATTGATTTACTATTCTCATTCAAACAACTATGTTTTGAATTTGCGGGCATAGGACCAATAAAGTACGAAAATTACAGCAGGCATTCATTAGCCTATATTCGAAAGAACAGCATTCCTAATCAGTTTGCAGAAGACATAGAAAGATTAAAATATCTTGCACGATTACAAATATATGTTGAACTTAAAACGAATTAAAGTACGTTAATCGATTGGATAGTATTAAATGCCATTTGGGAAAGGCAGAATAATAGTTATCACACAAGCATTCGAGTTTAATAGAAAAGAAAATGAGTGGCTAAAAATAAAGAAATTTAGCTTTGAGTATTTA
>JADLHV010000144.1 GCA_020848595.1 Bacteroidia bacterium | reverse complement strand
CACTAAAATTGGTGTATAAAGAAAAGATTCAGTGTGATAACAAAAAAGAATATGAGATTCAGGTAAAGGATACTAGTATGATAAGTTTACCTCAAGGACCAAATATTCAGATTTGTCAGTCGCAATCACCTTTAGTACTTCAAGCAATTCCAAGTGGCGGTCAATGGTTAGGTAATTATGTTAATGGAAACTCTTTTGATGCATACGCAGCTGCGGGTAAAACAACTCAAGTAAGTTATGAATATACAAATGCTAATACTTGTATTTCTCATTCAACTGCATCAATTTATGTTGAGAAGCTGCCAGAGTTAACTGTAGAGAAATCTAGAGAGAAAATTTGTGTAGGCGATTTATTGCTACTCAATGCACTTACATCTTCATCCGACCCAGGATATTGGTATACCGATGGTGCGGGTTCATTTGATCAATCGGCAAGTAGAATGACCAATTATACACCAAGTTTATCGGATGTTTCTAAACCATTTTTAACTTTTATTTATACCCTTCAAACTAATGGAGTTTGTGGTAATGTGCCTGTTGAAACAATTGCAATAATTAGAAATGGTCAACAAGGTGAAATAATTAAAAATTATCCATTAACCCTTTGTGAACCTGCTAATTTAAATTTCACAACTAATTTCCAACGTCTCGAAAAGCAATTTTGGTTAGTAAATGATAGTATCTATGAAGAGTTTGATTATAACTTTCCATTTAATCCAACTCTAGCAGCGGGCGAATATGTTATAAAATCTTTAGTTTATGATAGTGCTTGTCAAGCAATGGCAATTTCAGAAACTATTACTGTGTTACCAAAGCCTACTATGAATTTGTATAGCAATCCAGGATTTAAAATGTCTAGAGAGTATCCAAGATTGTATTTGAAAGATCTCTCGTATTGCAAATTTGGACATACAGTAAGCTGGTATCTCAATAATATGTGGATAGGAGATAGCAGAGAGATGAATATAAAAATTGATGAACCAAAAGATACATTCGAAATTAAAATGATTGCAATAAGTGGAAAAGGAGATTGTATGGATTCATTATCACAACAATTTGTATTTATTCCAATCAATCAATTATATATTCCAAATGCCTTTTCACCTGATTCAAAAGGACCAACAGAAAATAACAGTTTTAAGGTGGTTGGACCGCCAATGCGCTACTTCAAGATAGAAATTTTCAATAAGTATGGAGAGAAAGTCTATATGTCTGAAGATATGAATGCCTCTTGGGATGGTCTTTATAAGGGTCAAGTGTGTATGCAAGGTGACTACTTCTATAAGATTGAAACTACTGATAATGAGGGTGTCAGTAGAGATTACTCAGGTACTGTTAGCGTAATTCGATAGTTAATTTTTGAATTTGAAAAATTGATGCTTGTCAGGGCATTTTTTTTCATTTGTCATTTTGTAGGTTGTCAAAGATATAATATCTTCGCAACTAAGAAATTTTCAATATTTAAATTTTCAAATTCTTTACTGTAAAATGCCTGACATCAAAGCCCAAAATTGTACCATTAATCTTGAAGGAAATTCTTATGAGTTTCCAGTTATTATCGGATCCGAAGGTGAAAAAGCCATCGATATTTCCAAATTAAGAGATACCACTGGTTATGTAACCCTCGATGTAGGGTATAAGAATACTGGAGCCACCAAAAGTAATATCACTTTCTTAGATGGTGAGCTGGGTGTTTTGAGACATAGAGGTTATTCTATTGAAGACCTTGCTGAAAAAGCTAATTTCTTAGAAGTGGCTTATCTATTACTTAAAGGTGAGCTACCAAATAAAGACCAATTTGATGACTTTGATAGTTCTATCCGTCACCATACTTTAGTAAACGAAGATTTACAAAATATTTTTAAATCATTCCCAACTGGCTCGCATCCTATGGGGCAGCTTATTGCTATGATTTCTTCTTTGTCTGCTTATTACCCTAAAGCTTTAGATCCAAATAGGAGTGTAGATGCTAAAAATAGAACAATGTTGCGTTTGTTAGCTAAAATGCCAACGCTTTGTGCTATGATTTATAAGAAACGTCTAGGTCATCCTGTTGTTTATCCAAGTAATAACTTAGATTATGTAAGTAATTTCTTGAATATGACTTTCAGACATGTGAGTGATAGCGATTATCAACATGACCCAGTTGTGGTTGATGCAATGAATAAATTATTGATTCTCCATGCTGACCATGAACAAAACTGTTCTGCTAGTACTGTTAGATTAGTGGGCTCTTCTCATGCGAATCTTTATGCTACAATTGCTGCTGGTGTTGCTGCTCTTTGGGGCCCTCTGCATGGTGGTGCAAATCAAGAGGTTTTAGAAATGTTAGAGTCTATTAAAGCCGATGGTGGTAACGTTCAGAAATGGGTGGATAAAGCTAAAGATAAAAATGATTCATTTAGATTGATGGGCTTCGGTCATAGAGTTTATAAAAACTTTGACCCTAGAGCGAAAATCATTAAAAAGACTTGCGATGATGTTTTAAATAGATTAGGAATCAATGACCCTGTTCTTGACATTGCTAAAAAACTTGAAGAGTCTGCTTTAACTGACCCTTACTTCATCGAAAGAAAATTGTATCCAAATGTTGATTTCTACTCTGGAATTATTTACAGAGCTATAGGTTTCCCAACTGAAATGTTTACTGTGCTATTTGCTTTAGGTAGAATGCCAGGATGGATTGCTCAATGGCAAGAAATGATTAGCGAAAATCAACCAATTGGTCGCCCAAGACAAATATATACTGGTCATACTCCTCGCCCTTTTATTCCCAGAGGTGAAAGACACTAATATTATTTCAAAATATTTTAAAGGCTGGAAGAAATTCTAGCCTTTTTTTATTTCCGAATTTTCAGATTATTATAATTAAAGAATTTTATCTGCTACTTTAGTATTAGTCAACCAAAGTTTTATTGCCCCAATACTGATCTTATTCTAACTTCCAACGCCCCGTTTGATTAGCAGGTCGCTTGCTCTTTATGAGTGCTACAAAATTCTGTATTAATGGCGTTTCATTAAATTGAGGATCGGTTTGTTCTACTAATTCGTAATAGTATATCATATCATCAATTTGCCAACTAAGTAATCCTTCGCGCTTCATAATGCGTTCATAAGCTCTTCCTATTGCTAAATAGGCATCTGTTAATCGACCACCTCTAGGCTTTTCTAATGTTATAAATCGTTTGTAATTATCAATAGCAGCTGTGTCTTGTTTCATAGCAATATGATTTAATCCTTTGTACCAATAAACACGACTCGCTAAAGAATCGAGATTTAACGAAATCATATAAATTGAATCTGCCTTTCTGAAGTATTTCTGTTTATGTAAACTAAAACCTAGCAAAGTATAGATCTCTGCATTTTGTGGATCTTTAATGATTGCAGCTTCATAATTAATTTGTGCATCACGATAACGCCCTTCGTTCATCGCTTGATTACCTAATACAACTAAATCTTGGCCATTTTGTGCGACCATGTTTATCGATACTAAAAGTAAACTCCAAATTAAAGATGTTTTAAAAAATTGCATAAAAATGTATATTCAAAAATGATGCCCAGTAAATTGTCGCCTTTTAAAGTGCATCTTATTAAAATGCCTTTGATAAAAATACGCAGTTGATACACATTCTCTCCATGAGATAAACCAATGACAATCGGTCATATTGCGCTGTGTTTTTAAATTTGAATCAAAAGGAACGTTTTTAACAAATGGTAGATGCAAAAAAAGCGACCACCTCGACTTGATATCATGCACTTTAAATTCAATCGTATCTTTTCCTATAGGATGAACATGGACAGTAAATCCGCCTAAAGTTTGTTCCACCATATCAAACCCCGACCGATAAACTCCTTTTAAAGTTTGATAGCGTCCAAGAAATCCTGTGACAGCTAACCAATTTTGTTTGCCTTGATTGAAAGAGTCTAAGTTCTTATCGTACCAAAATTCTCTTGCCCTTCTGATTTGGTAGGCATCTTTAAGATTATGAATTAAATGAGGGTGCGTGGTAGTATTGAAATAATAAGCGCTATCACTTTTACCACCTAACCATTTCCATACAATCGAATATAATGGCTTTGAGGGAGGTACAGAAATACCAAAACAAGGAAGATTTATAAAAGAGAACAGCAGGCAAAAAAGCAATCGATTTGCCCACATGATCTATCTTAGAATCATCACACTGCCTTTTTCTTCATGTCTAAGCTCATCGGCACCAACAAACTCTAATCTGTAAAAATAAAGTCCTTGTTCTACAAGCTCATTCATATAAAGACCATTCCAACCCAATTGAGGATTATCTGTTTGGAATAGAATATCGCCCCAACGATTCAAGATAATGAATTTATAATCGACCGCGAAAGCTAAACCAACCGGCTTAAATGTTTCATTGATATTGTCATCATTTGGAGTGAAGGCACTTGCCATGTAATAGATAACATCTGGTGCTATAAATAACACTTTAGTAATAGTGTCGGTACAACCAAAATCATTGATTGCTACTAATGATGTAACTTGAGTTAAAGTATCTACATAAAACAGTTTTGGATTCTGATCGGTAGAATTACCCATCTGAGAAAAATTCCAACTCCATTTGGTTGCACCAACAGAAGTATCATAATATTGAATATCTACTTCGTTTTCCCAAGACCTTTCTTTAACAAAATAGAACCCAGCTTTCGGTATTGGATTAACTTTAGCTGCACTTAATATTTCTAAGGTATCAATACAGTTAAATTTAGTTCCAGCAATAAGTTTTACATCATAATTTCCAACATTTCGGTATCTATGTGTTGGCGATTTTAAAGTTGAAACACGTCCATCTCCAAAAATCCATTTCCAATACGTAATAGAATCAGTGATAACACTCGTATTAATAAAATAAGAGGAGTCTCTAAAACAAACAGAATCTATGTAAAAAGATAAATCAGGATTAGCGTTAACTGTTACTTTTACCATTGAAGTATCCCAACAACCTCTATTAGTAATGGTTTTTTGAACAATGTTATAATCTCCATTATTTGTATAAGAATAATCTGGAGGAGAGGCTAAATTAGAGGAATCTGAATTTGGGTAATTATCAAAATCGTAATAATAGGAATATTGACTTATCGCACCACCGTTACCAATTGTAGCTTTGTTACTAATTTTGAATACGTTTCCAATTAAACAGCGTGCAAGCAATGGTCCAACAGTGAATTTAGAAACAGGCATTGGATCTACCCATACTCTTTGACGAATAGTATCTGTACATCCGTTATCAGAAGTAACTTTTAAACGTACCCAAAATGAATCTACCTTTATATAAGATTTTGATGGCGATATATTTAATGAAGTACTACCATCTCCAAATGTCCAATCATTTTGGTCGATTGTACCCGTACTAATATTAGAAGAATTAGAGAAATTGAAATTATTACCTTGGAAACATTGTCTATTATCATCAATAGAGAATGAAGCAATAGGCATTGGAAAAACATCCATAACCTTATCAATTGTGTCTTTACATAAACCAATATTTGTAGAACTAATCATACGAACAGTATATTGCCCTGGATTAGCATAAGTATTAGTTGTAAAAGTTGTATTGATAGCAGAATCACCATCTCCAAAATACCAATTATGACTCATTGGTGTACCATTACTAACTACCGTTGTAGAATTAAATTGAAAATCATTGCCTTTTATACAGCTCTTATTGTAATTGAAGGTAAAATCAGCTACTGGCATAGGAAGCGTTCTCACTTGTTTAGTCAAGGTATCCATACAACCTTCATTTGTCTGACTAATGAGTTTGACATTGTATTGTTGAACATTGAGATAAGAATGTGAAGCACTTGCACTGTTATTTAGAATACTTCCGTCTCCAAATTGCCAATTAGTTACAAATGTGCCATATTTTAATGTTGTTGTCGAATTGAAATTAAACGAATTGCCTAATAAACACTTTTGAATATTATCGATATTGAAAGCCGTTTTAGCTTTTGGGAAAACAGTTACTGTGCGAGATGCTGTATCTGTACAATTTTTATCACTATAAGAAATAACTCTTACTAGGTAAGTACTATCTTTAGTATATTTTTTAGAACCGTTTAATACATCTTGAAAAGGACTTCCATCTCCATAAAACAAGCGATTACTAAATGCACCTTCAGAGATAAATGTGTTATTT
>JADLHV010000143.1 GCA_020848595.1 Bacteroidia bacterium | reverse complement strand
GTATGCCGTTTCGAAACTGATACCAGTTTTACTTTTAGAAAGTATAAGAGCCAAAGCACCAACTAAACCAATACTTATACCAATAGCTTGACGAATTTTAAATAACTGTGAAAACAAAAATACACCAGCCAATAAAGCAAAGAAAGGAGTTAAAGCATTAAGAGCACCAGATAAAGAGCTTGGCATTTCGGCGCCAGCGGAAGCAAATAAATAAGCAGGAATTAAGTTTCCTATTGTACCAGAAAGAGCTAAGAATTTCCAATCTTTTGGGACAATGGTTTTGTAAAATTTAAAGAAGAAGAAAACGGCAATCAATCCAGCGAATACTAATCTTAAAGAAGCTACTTGTAGAGCATTAAAGGATTCGAGGCCTCTTTTCATTAGCATAAATGCACTTCCCCAGACGAATCCAAGAAAGAGCAAGACTAAAATAGTCTTAAAGTCGATTTTCACGCTGCGAATTTAAGGTTAGGAACTATAAATTGAATGCGTTGATTTGCACAAAATCAGAAATAATAGAGATTAAATGAAAATTTTGTAAAGACAACGAGAAACTGATTACTGAATAAAACAAATTCATCGAGTCAAAATAATGTATTCCGTCATAACTTTATTAAGAAAAGCTTCTTTATCCTCTTGAGGACGATGTTCATCAACAACTTCGGCAATTCGTTTAACGAGAATATCTAAGGCTTCGTTGTGGGCTGAATTGTTATAAATTCGATTTCTATAAATTAGATTTTTAATAAGTAAGACATCTTTTTCTTCAAGATTTTTGGCAAGAGGATAACTAAATTCATACGAATCTTTGTCCTTATTATTGAGCTTTAAAATGTCATTTAATTGAAATCCAAAAGAGCTATTTTTCTTAATAATAGTTGTACCTGCAATGATATCTCCAATACGTTGCCCATTTCTATTACTAACAATCATAATAGATGCAATACTTCCAAATGAAAAATAAATATCAATAAAGGTCAGTGCCCATCGACTAAAATAATCATAGAATTCAAGTTCATCACCATTGATTTTTATTACTTTTATACCCATTATTTTCTTACCTACAGACTGACCATCGCCTAAAATTTCACTTAAAAGAGGATAGAATAAAACGTAAAGGACAATAAAAACAGCGGTAATTTCGATACTCAGGATATTTTCGGCTAATATTTTGAATAAGATAGATGCAGAAAAAACGATAATCGCTAGGTCTATAAGAAAGGCAAAAATTCTATGCGACAATCCAGCTAATTGGTAGTCAATAACAACATTTTGAGTAGTATTGATTTCAATTGTCTGCATTTAGATTTTAGTATTTTTCATTTTCATTTGGGAAATCGAGGGTTTTAACATCCTCTATATATTTTTCAACGCCATTTTTTATTGATTCGTATAAATTCAAATAACGTCTCATGAATCTTGGAGAAAAATCTTTATTGATACCAAGCATATCGTGCAGAACGAGCACTTGTCCATCTACATCTGATCCTGCACCAATACCAATTACAGGAATAGTAAGATTAGAAGCAACTAATTTAGCTAATTCAGCAGGAATTTTTTCGAGAACAATAGCGAAGCAACCAGAGTCTTGTAATATTTGGGCATCGAGAATTAATTTATCAGCTTCTTCTTTTTCTACAGCTCTTACAGCATAAGTTCCAAATTTGTAAATACTTTGAGGAGTAAGTCCTAAGTGACCCATAACAGGCACACCAGCACTAATAATTCTCTTAACAGATTCGCTTACTTCTTCACCTCCTTCTAATTTAATAGCATGAGCACCACTTTCTTTCATAATTCGAATGCTACTATTAAGGGCTTCTTTGCTATTACCTTGATAAGATCCAAAGGGCAAATCGACAACCACAAGTGCTCGTTTTACGGCTCTAATTACAGAAGAAGCATGGTAAATCATTTGATCGAGTGTAATTGGAAGCGTTGTTTCGTGACCAGCCATAACATTTGAAGCGCTATCGCCCACTAAGATTACATCAATACCTGCGTCATCAATAATTCGAGCGAGAGAAAAATCGTAAGCAGTAAGCATACTAATTTTTTCGTGACGCTGTTTCATTTCAATCAAAGTATGAACAGTGACTCTCTTAGCAGGTTTAGAAGGGGTTACGGACATGGTTTCAAACGTAATAATTTTTTTTCGAATTTACATTAAAATGCTATTCTTAACTTTGAAATACTATTGAATCATGTTACTTTAAATTTAAACATGCGACCAACCTTGTGCGGTTAATTTATGTTTGATATCAGATTTACTTATCAAATGTAGACCTTCACCAGCTTCAACTGCATGGCCAATAATGGTGATTTCCATTTCTTTTTTTATCTTATCATATTCGGCAATTGGCACTGTAAAAAGTAATTCATAGTCCTCTCCACCATTCAACATTGCAACAGTAGGGTCAATTCCTAAATCGATTGCTCTTTGATAGGCTATAGGATCCATAGGCAGTTTATCTTCATAAATAGTAAATCCAACATTACTTTGTTTAGCAATATGGTGAAGCTCGCTTGAGAGTCCATCACTAATATCCATCATAGAGGTAGGTGTTACCCCAATTTCATCGAGCATTTTAATAATATCAATACGAGCTTCGGGGCGCAGTTGTCTTTGAATTAGATAGTCGTTTCCTTCTAAATCAGGTTGAAAATCTGGTTTTTCCAAATAGATTCTTTTTTCCCTTTCGAGTATATGTAAGCCAAGATAAGCGGCTCCAAGATCTCCAGAAACCACAACTAGGTCGCCAGGTTTACATCCACTTCTATAACAAACTTTATCTTTAGCCACTTCACCATAACAAGTTACATTGATAATAAGTCCTTTTTGACTTGAAGAAGTATCACCGCCGATTAAATCAACACCATAAAGATTACAAGCGGTAATCATTCCTTTATATAAATCCTCAACAGCTTCAAGAGAAAAGCGGTTGCTTAAGGCTATACTAACAAGAACATGAGTAGCTTTACCGTTCATAGCCACAATATCACTGATATTAGTTACAATAGATTTATAACCAAGGTGCATAAGAGGCGTATAAGAGAGGTCGAAATGAGTACCTTCGACAAAAATATCTGTTGAGATTAGTTGGTATTTATTTTCAGCATCGATAACGGCTGCATCGTCACCAATACCTTTAATAGTAGAAGGTTGATGTAACTGAATTGATTTAGAAAGATGGTCAATAAGTCCAAATTCTCCTAAGGTGCTCAATTCTGTTCTGCCTGAGTTTTCTAACATTTTGCAAAATTAGCGATTTGAGCTGTTTTATCATCGTAATTAAAAGTTCAATAAATAAAAAAATCCCGCCTTTTGAGCGGGATTAAGGGTTTATTTGTATAAATTAATTGATAATAATTGGAATATTACAAGAATGATAAACAATACCAGGAGAGCAAGAACCATTTTTGACACCCTTTTGGTATTTAATGGTAAAATTAAGTTGGTCCATTCCAGTGCTATTGCTTGTATTTAAAGTGCTAACTAATCCAATAGGTAATGAACCATCTGAGTCAGTCGAAACAACATTGATACCGAGAGGATTACTAAAGCAAAATTTAAAGTCTTTACCATTATTTTTAATTTTAGTATGCAGATATACTTTAGAAGGACCAGTTCCATCTTCAATAAAGAAACTAAGGACATAAGTTGAATTCTTTTTAAGCACTACACCACCAAGATTAGGAGTAATAGGGCCAGGACCATCAACGTCATCGTAACTACCAACTTCAACAGAAGAATCTACAGTATTAGTAAAGAAGACCATAAATGAAGTAACTGTATCTTGAGGTCCGGCTGGTAAAGCAACATTTCCATCGTTATTAGAACCAGAGTCATCTTTCGAGCATGCGCTCAAAAAGAGAGTAAAAAGAGTCAAGATTTGCAAGGTAAGTTTAAGCTGTCTCATGGAGTATATTTTATGTATTGACATTTATAGTCAAAAAATATGCCACAAGAAAGATTAAGTCGATAAAAAGTATAGGCTAAACAGGGTTAAGTATTGAAAATCAGAGAAGAAAATATTTTATTCGGCTTCTGCTTCTACGGCTTCCACTTGAGGGACCATTCTTTTCAAAAGATTTTCGATACCAGCTTTAAGCGTAAAAGTAGAAGAAGGACATCCGCTACAACTGCCTTTCATAACAACAGTAACAATACCATCTTTAAAAGATTTGAAGCTAATAGCACCGCCATCCATTTCAACAGCAGGTTTAACATGATCGTCAAGTAACTTGATTATTTTAGATTCGATTTCACCTTCCTCTTCAGGGCTAAGCGCTTTGTTTTTTGCGATAATTTCTTTTCCACTTTCGATATAAGATTTGATGAATTCGCGAATTTCGGAAATATAATCAGCCCATTGAACATCGGGTAATTTTGTAATTGAGACAAAATTGTTCATTATAAATACCCCATTAGCAAAATTAAATTTATCGAATATTTCAATAGCAAGAGGAGAGTGACCTTCTGCTTTCTCTCTAGTTCTAAAATCTGCACTATCGTTGGGTAAGATCATCTTACTGACAACGAATTTCATACTATCAGGATTTGGAGTTGCTTCGGCGTAAATAGTAACCATATTGCTCATGAGGAATGCTTATTTAGAATTATTCTACAAAAGTAAGTAATTCTATGCAACTTTATATCAAGTAAATCTATATAGCTTTAACAAAGATTTATCAAGTGTTGTATAAATATTACCAAAGTAAAGCCAGCGCTTCTTTTGGTTTACCGTCATCGAGCAGTTTTTTAGCAGATAGAAAAGCATCTTTTCCTGCATATTGAAATTTAATTTCTTGCATCCATTCATCAGAAGGCATTTCTTCAATATTGCCTAATTTTCCGAGGTCGTTACCCGTAAGAACATGACTTAATCGGATATGTTCTGGTAGGGCATCAACTCCAATACCGCAATTGGTTAAAGGTTTGATTAATTCAAATAGTGCATCTCCATGAGCCCTGCAATACCAGTCGCCACCCATTCTAGCAACTAAATCAATTTTAGTTTGATCTATTAAACCTTGTTCGTTTAATTTAGATTCATCTATATGCATTTTAACCACCCTGCAAATAATTAAATTACCAGCACCACCATTTTGTCCGAGTTCTACTACTTCTTGGACCTTACATTCTAATTGCACTGGACTTTCTAAAACACGAGCAGGTCGAATTAGGTCAGAATCCACAGGTGTAAAGCCTGATTTTATAAATTCATCAACATCTTTAGCATAGGGAGAGCTTGTTAAAGACATTTGGTGAACCATATCATAGGTTACTATATTTATGACAACTTCGGGAACTTCCTTTACATTATCGTAAGTATGTTTACTTTCGCCAGTTCTACCACTGCGCGCAGGAGAAAAAACCAAAATAGGAGGATTAGCACTAAACACATTAAAGAAACTAAATGGTGCAAGATTTCTAATACCATTAGCGTCTACAGTACTAGCAAAACAAATTGGTCTTGGCCCAACACTGCCTAATAATAACTGGTGTAATTTTGGGATGGTTAGTTCTTCGGGAGTAATTGAAAGCATAGGGCAAAATTAGGGTCAAAGAGTGTAAAACAAAACATATTGAAAATAAATAGCTGTATAGAGCATATTGATAGTACTATAAAACCAAGTAGATATAATTACCATAAGATTCGTATTATATTTGCAGGCAGTTAGACATGGCAAAAGTAGTTGTAGGATTAAGCGGTGGCGTTGATTCATCGGTAGCAGCATATCTATTAAAAGAAGATGGCCATGAAGTAATAGGCATGTTTATGAAAAACTGGCATGATACTTCTGTAACGATTAGCGACGAATGTCCATGGATAGATGACAGCAATGATGCTATGTTAGTAGCGGATAGCTTAAGTATCCCATTTCAAACAATAGATTTAAGTGACGAGTACAGAAAACGTATAGTAGATTATATGTTTGCTGAATACGAATCGGGTCGAACACCCAATCCAGATGTATTATGTAATCGCGAAATAAAATTCGATGTATTTTTAAAAGCCGCCGAAAAATTAGGGGCCGATTATGTTGCAACTGGACATTATTGTCGAAGAGAAGAAATTGCAACTGATGCAGGCAAGGTGTATCGACTATTAGCAGGTAAAGATGGCAATAAAGATCAAAGTTATTTTTTATGTCAAATTAGTCAAGAACAACTCTCTAAAGCATTATTTCCTATTGGAGAACTTACTAAACCAGAGGTTAGAGCTATTGCTGCAAAAATAGGATTAGCAACGGCCGAAAAGAAAGATTCGCAAGGTTTGTGTTTTATTGGAAAAGTAAGGTTGCCAGAGTTTCTTCAACAGCAATTAAAGCCTGTTAAGGGCGATATTA
Source organism: Bacteroidia bacterium (assembly GCA_020848595.1). Taxonomy (GTDB): domain Bacteria; phylum Bacteroidota; class Bacteroidia; order NS11-12g; family UBA955; genus JABMMZ01. The sequence goes on along the minus strand of JADLHV010000143.1, from coordinate 339 downwards.
TTGAAGTTTCTGCAGAATCAGAATTGTTTAACTTTTCAATTACTGAAGATATTAAAGTACTTTCAGAACCATTTGAATTTAAATCTGAATCAGGGAAGATAATTGGACAGCATAATGGGGCTCATTATTTTACTGTTGGACAAAGGAAGGGACTAAATATTGGTGGCAAAGCAGAAGGTATGTTTGTTTTGGCAACAGATACTAAGAAAAATATTATTTATGTTGGTATGGGAGAGCAGCATCCAGGATTGTATCGAAAAGGACTATTTGTTCCTACAAAAGATATTCATTGGGTAAGAAGAGATAAAGCTATGAAAATTGGAGATGAAAAAGATTTTT
>JADLHV010000142.1 GCA_020848595.1 Bacteroidia bacterium | reverse complement strand
AAGCAGCAATTTTAATTGCATCGTTAAGTCCGCCAAATACATCTACAAGTCCGTTGTTTTTTGCTTGAACGGCTGTCCAAACTCTTCCTTGCGCTAAACCTTCGACAGTTATACTATCTAAATTTCTTCCTTTTTCTACTATATTAGTGAAGTCATCATAAATACGGTTGACCATATTTTGCAAATATAATTTATCCATATCTGTTAAAGCTTGATCAACTCTTGCGAAATCACTGTATTGACCTGTTTTAACACTTTCGAAACTCAAACCAATTTTATTGACAAGTAGTTCATGCATATTAGGGAAAAGTCCGAATACACCGATAGAACCAGTAATTGTATTAGGAAGAGCAACGATAGTGTCTGCTAAAGCTGAGATATAGTATCCACCACTTGCAGCAACATCACCCATAGAAACAATGACCGGTTTAATTTTTCTACAAAGAGCAATTTCTCTACTTATTATATCACTAGCCATAGAGCTGCCTCCTGGAGAATTAACTCTAAGAACAATAGCTTTAATATCTTTATCCTCTCTAGCTTTTTTTAGTGCTTTAATCATGGATTCGGAGCCAATTGTAGACTGATTGCCTTTGCCTTCAATAATTTCACCAACGGCGTACACTACTGCAATTTTTTCTTCAGCAGATTCGTTTTCTTCTGTGTGATAAGAACCTGGTTTAACAATTGAAACCTCTAATCCTTTTTTTAATTTTAAGGTATTTTTAATTGAGGTTAAAACTTCATCAGAATAAACCAATCTGTCGATTAATCCAAACTGCATGGCTTGTTGAGGCGTTTGAATGCTAAAATCGTTAAATGCTTTTGATAATTTAGCAGTATCAATCTTTCTGCTTTCGCTAATTCCTAGCAATACACTTTTGTAAAGGTCGTTTATGTATTCAGAAATCTGCATTCGATTTTCGGCGCTGAGTTCGGTTCTGGTAAAAGCTTCGACAGCTCCTTTGTATGCACCCACTTTAACATATTGCATATCGATGCCGATTTTGTCAAGAGCACCTTTAAAGAACATAATATTAGCTGTTAAGCCATTGAGTAATACACTTCCGGAGCGGTCTAAAAAAACTGAATCGGCAACACATGCTAAATAGTAATTTTTTTCATCGTAATAAGGAGCAACAGCGTAGATAAATTTACCAGTAGCTTTAAATTCCTTTAGAGCATTTCTGATTTCAAGCACAGTGGCGTAACCAGTTCCGCTAATATTAGATTTAAGTAATATACCTTTTATTTTAGAATCATTAGTAGCTTTATGGATACTAGAAAGAATTTGATCGAGACCAGACATGTCAGTGCTATTTTCTGGGTCAAAAATGGCGGCAATGTCTAGGTTAGTTCTTTCTTGAATATCGTAATCAAGGTTTAATTCGAGTACTGAATTATCCTTAACTTGGACAACTTTTCTTTCGTTAGAGCTTATGAGACCCATTACAGTAAAGAAAAGCAGTAATCCTAGGAAAAGGAAAGAAATGAAAATGCCAACAATTGTGGCCAAGGTAAATTTCAAAAATTCTTTCATATTAATAAATATCTGCTGCTGATTAAATTACAAATAAAGGTCACAGAAAGGGTAGACTAGATATTTTTTCGATAAACGATTAATTTGTAAGACAAATGTGGATGAGGCATAAATTGTTTATGAACTGTTAGCCAATATTTAAAGCAAGTTTAGGGAGTGAAATTAAAAATAGGTAATTTTGCGGTGATGCAACTCAACGAATTAACCGCTATCTCTCCATTAGATGGCAGATACCGTTCCAAGACAGAAAGCCTTGCGACCTACTTTTCCGAGTTCGGATTGATAAAGTACAGAGTTCGAATAGAGGTCGAATATTTATTAGCTCTTAATCAATTAGGATTAAATGGCTTCAATCAAGTATATACGAGTCAGCAAGTAGAAGGTTTGAAGGGTGTATATTTAAATTTTAATGAAATTGATGCATTGAAAATTAAAGACACTGAGAAAGTTACTAATCATGATGTTAAGGCGGTAGAGTATTTTTTAAAGGATAAATTGGATGAGTTGGGATTAGGTGCAGATAAAGAATGGGTGCATTTTGGCCTCACATCTCAAGATATTAATAATACTGCAATTCCTTTAAGCATTAAAGAAGCTCTGCATAATTCAATACTGCCGGAATTGCAAAAAGTGATTTCTAAATTAGCTGCATTAGCTCAAGAGTATGCAGATGTGCCCATGTTGGCTAGGACTCATGGACAAGCTGCTAGTCCAACACGATTAGGTAAAGAAATTGAAGTGTTTGTATCTAGATTGAAGACTCAATATGCGCAAATGTTGGTGATTCCTAACAGTGCAAAGTTTGGAGGAGCAACTGGTAATTTTAATGCTCATACTGTAGCATTCCCAGATTATGATTGGCAGGGTTTCGGAAATGAGTTTGTAAATAGACAGTTAGGATTAGACAGAAGTGTGCCAACAACTCAAATTGAACACTATGATAATCTCGCTGCATTGATGGATGTTTTTAAACGAATAGACAACATACTTGTCGATTTGTCTAGAGATATCTGGCAGTATATTTCGATGGATTATTTTAAACAAAAATTAAAGGCAGGAGAAGTTGGAAGCAGTGCTATGCCGCATAAAGTTAATCCAATTGATTTTGAAAATGCCGAAGGTAATTTGGGTGTAGCCAATGCTCTTTTTGAACATTTAGCGGCTAAATTACCTATTTCTAGATTACAAAGAGATTTAACAGACTCTACTGTGCTAAGAAATATAGGCGTGCCATTTGGACATTGTTTAATTGCTTTTTCAAGTTTGTTAAAAGGATTAGATAAATTAATTTTGAATAAAGAGGCCATAAGCCGTGATTTAGATAATAATTGGGCAGTAGTTGCAGAAGCCATTCAAACTGTTTTACGCAGTATTGCTTATCCAAGTCCATACGAAGCATTAAAAGCACTAACTCGCACCAATACGCATATTGGAGAAAACGAAATTAAAGCGTTTATAAATACCTTAGAAATTGAAGAGTCAATTAAAGAACGTTTAAGGAATATTACGCCTTCAAATTACACCGGTCAATAATAGGTTTGATTAGTTAACACTAAGAACTTTAAAAACGGTTCTTCTGTTTTGAGCTCTGCCTTCTGGCGTTCCGTTGTCGGCAATTGGTTCGCTGTCTCCGTAGCCATTTGCAGTAAGTCTTGTTGCATCTATACCTTTAGAAACTAAATATTCTTTTACAGCTTTTGCTCTATTTAGAGAAAGTATTTTATTCTTAGCTTTATCACCAGTATTGTCTGTGTGTCCACCAATTTCTATTTTCATAAAAGGGAATTTCTTTAATAAGAAAATCAATTTATCTAACTCAAGTTTAGATTCATCTTTTACTTCAGATTTATCGATGTCAAAGAAGACGTTATTCAGTACAACTTCAGTGTTAATTTTTGGTTTATGCAGAGGAACTTCTAATTCATAAGGTTTTAAATCAACTTGTTCAATCAAAGAGAAGTTTGCAGAATAAAAGAGATAATTAGTTTGATCGATAGTCATCATGTAATTCGTATTGGATTTCAACACAATAAAGAAAGAGCCATCTTTCATACTTTCGATGTTTGCAACTACTTTACCAGTGCTTAGGTCTGTTAATTCCATTTTAGCGACTAGTTTTTCTTTGGTATCAGCGTCGAATACAGTGCCTTTAACATAACTTACAGCTTGAGGTTTAAGGTTAACAGGCAATTCGAATTTATAAATATCAAGACCACCAAAACCTCCAGGTCTTTCGGAACTTAAATATCCAAATTTGCCAAAACGATCTACAATCATTCCTAATTCATCTTTTTCTGTATTAATAGGCACACCAACATTTAGCGGTTTGCCGAACGAGCCATTTTCATTCATGTGCGTTACAAATATATCCCAGCCACCAGCGCCGATATGACCGTCTGAACTAAAGTAAAGCGTATTATTGTCGTAATGAATAAAAGGCGCTTGTTCGTTGCCCGATGTGTTGATTTCAGGTCCAAGATTAGTAGGAGGTTGAAAACGGCCATCTTTAAATTTAGACATCCAAATGTCAAACCCACCGAAACCACCTGGTCGATTGCTCGAGAAATATAATGTCAAACCATCAGGGCTAATTGAAGGTTGCGCTTCCCATGATTCCGAATTGATGATTGGTCCCATATTATAAGAAGCACCCCAGTTGCCGTTATTATATTGACAGAGGTAAATATCTTGAGAACCAAATCCCATTGGTTTTCCCTGAGCGCTAATTCTATCGGTTGAAGAGAAGAATATGATTTTACCATCAGCAGAAATAGAAACCGTTCCTTCATTATCGGGGGTGTTAAGCGGTGCAGGTAAACGCATTGCATAACCCCAAGAAGTATCTTTTATTTCCGATCTATAGAAATCTTCATTCAAGCCTTTAAAAGTATGTAATCTGGTAAAGTAGAAGAATTTTCCATCTAGTGTAAGTCCAGGCCAATATTCATTTTCGCTGGTATTGATATTAGGTCCAAGATTTTGAGGTTTAAAGTCGGTTGTGTTTAGAAAAAGTTTTTTAATAGCTTCAATATTTTTAAGGAATTCGGTTGCATCTTGTTTCGATTCTTTCGCATGACGAATATCTGCTTTCAAATAAGTTTCATAAGAGAGTTTTGCCTCGTCAAACATTAAGAGCTTTCTTTCGCAGTTTCCAACAAAATAAAAGAGATAGATTTCATCAGGAACAATAGTCATTAATTTTTTGTACGAATTAAGTGATTTTTGATATTCCTTCATGTCGTATTCAATAGCTGCTTTTGTTTGCCATATTTTTGGACAAGTACTGTCTTTGTTTAATCCTTTGTTTATGATATTTATAGCTTTAGCAGCATCTGGATTATCTCCATAAAAAACTTCTTGAGCTTCATCTGCGTATTTATCTGAGGCACAATTCGAGGAAGATTTTTTATGTTGCGCAGTAGCACAAGAAAACAGAGTTAAGCTAATAGTAAGGAAAAGAAGTTTCTTCATAATAAGTAAATTATAACTTTCAAAGTTCAAATTTATTGTAAATCTGGCAAAATCCCTGCCGTTCTTTTCCCCAATTCAATAACAGCGACATCACTGATCTTTCCATTGTCGAGATTAAATTTTAGCATAGTACGCATATTGTGAAATCCATGTCTACCTGCGGCGCCTGGATTCATATAGAGCATATTCTGTAAATTAGGGTCACGCATAACGCGGAGAATATGACTATGTCCACAAATGAATAAATCGGGTGTGTTTTTTTTTAGTTCTGTTAAGGTTTTAGGATTATATTTTCCAGGATAGCCTCCAATATGAGTCATATAAACTTTAATTCCTTCACATTCGAAGTAATTATTCAGTGGAAAAATTTGCCTAATTTCTTGTCCATCTATATTGCCATAAACACCTTTTATAGGCTTCCCATGGATGCACATTAGCTCATAAATCGTCAAATTACCCCAATCTCCAGCATGCCAAATCTCGTCATAATTAATAAAATGTCGAGTGATGTCGGGCTCTGAGCAGGCGTGAGTGTCGCTTAATAATAAAATCTTTTTCACTTCTCGCAAATTAATTTTTTCTTTGTAATAATATTTAATGGTACTAATAATAATTATTGCGAACGTTTTGTTGTCGTTTATTGCCTTTCAAAATCAGAAGTTTTTTGACATGGCATTATTCAGACCTTATTTAATAAAAAATAATAATGAATGGTGGAGATGGATAAGCGGAGGCTTTATACATCAAGATTATATGCATCTATTCGTTAACATGTTATCCTTTTATTTCTTTGCGAATTACTCATTAGAGTATTTTAACATTATCAGTAATAATGATTCAGGGATTTTATTTTTATTATTTTATATCGGAGCAATTATAATGAGTGGAATGTATTCTTATTATAAGTATCAGAATTATTATGGATATGCCGCACTAGGCGCATCGGGAGCTGTAGCAGCGGTAATTTTTAGCTTTGTACTTATCAATCCATTTGGTAAAATTTATTTATATGGTTTTTTGCAAATGCCAGCTTGGTTATTTGGTATAGTTTACTTATATTATGAGTATGCTATGGGAAAACGTAAAGTAGATAATATTGGTCACGATGCACACTTTTTTGGTGCATTATATGGATTTGTAGTGCCAATTTTATTGCATCCACAAACAGGATTAGATTTCATAAAAAGATTCACAGAATTATTTAATTAAAACATGTCAAAAAAAGAAGAGTTGATACAATTGGTTACAGAAGCATATAAAGTGTCTGGAACCTCCATTACTTTAGGAGCACCTAAATATGAGAATGAAGTTTTGTCGGGTACTCAAATTAAGGCGCCACTTAAGACCTTTAACAGACATGGTCTAATAGCAGGGGCAACAGGAACTGGTAAGACTAAAACCTTGCAGAATCTGGCCGAACAACTAAGCGTCAATGGCGTACCAAGTTTGTTAATGGATATAAAAGGCGACTTAAGTGGCATATCTCAGGCTGGTTCGGCGAATCAAAAGATATTGGATAGACATACCGCCATTGGGATAGAGTGGATACCAGAGGCAATGCCAACTGAATTTCTAAGTATTTCTAATGAAAAAGGCGTAAGGATGCGTGCCACAATATCAGAGTTCGGTCCGGTCTTACTTTCAAAAATACTTGAATTAAACGATGTTCAAAGTGGTGTTATCAGTATGATATTTAAATACTGTGATGATAGACAATTGCCACTTTTAGATATTAAAGATTTTAGAAAGGTTTGCCAATTTTTACAAACCGAAGACGGCAAAAAGCAAATAGAAAGTGATTATGGATTAGCTTCATCTTCTTCTATTGGTGCTATTATGCGTAATATATTAGAGATAGAACAACAAGGTGCTGATTTGTTTTTTGGTGAACCAAGTTTTGAAGTAGAAGATTTGTTACGAAAAGATGAAAGAGGATACGGTTATTGCAATGTGATGCGATTAACAGATTTACAGGCAAAACCAGGATTGTTTTCGACTTTTATGCTTTGTTTATTAGCCGAGATTTACGAGAAATTTCCAGAACGCGGAGATCAAGATAAACCTGTTTTATGCATTTTTATTGACGAAGCACATTTGATTTTTAAAGAAGCTTCAAAATCATTACTCAATCAAATAACGACTATTGTTAAGCTTATTCGTTCAAAAGGTGTTGGATTGTATTTTATTACTCAAGATCCAACCGATGTTCCGGAAGAAGTTTTAGGACAACTTGGAATGAAATTGCAACATGCCTTAAGAGCATTTACAGAAAAGGATAGAAAAGCCATAAAAACAATTGCAGAGAATTTTCCGCCAAGTGATTTTTATAAAACTTCAGATTTATTGACAAGTTTGGGAATAGGGGAAGCTTTAGTTACTGTATTAAATGAAAAAGGAATACCTACACCTTTGGTGCATACCTATTTAACAGCACCTAAAACCAGAATGGATGTGATAAGTGAGCAAGAGTTGTCGGATATTGTAAAACATTCTGAATTAGCAACTAAGTACAATGTGGATATCGATAGAGAGAGTGCTTTTGAAATATTAAGTGGAAAATTAGAAAAGCACAACAAGCCTGTTAAAGAAGAAGTAGAAGAACAAGAAGAGCAAGAACCGAAAACTAGCGGAAGAAAAGAGAAATCAACTATGGAAAAGGTTATGAATAGTTCCGTAACACGAACTATTGTTAGAGAAGTAGCGAGAGGGCTTCTAGGTGTCTTGGGCTTAAAATCTAGTTCAACAAGGCGCAAGAATAGTTCATGGTTTTAACATGAATGAACAGTTATTTGGCGCGCTAGAAGACGATTTGTCTCAAGTCTTAAAAGAGAAATTTGGGATTAAATCTAGTCAGATGAGAATATTAGTTTCTAAAGGTCAATTGGCCTTAAAGGAGACGCTTAAGAATCATATTTTAAAAAACGGGACAAAAGAAGCAGAAGATATTATTTGTTCTAAAATTGGGTATCATGGGAGCTTATTAGCTCAAATTGCTATTGCCGCATTAACAAACGACTTAAAGAATTCGAAAGAGATAGAGGTCAATGATCCTGAAAGTATTTCAGAAACAGCTGTGAATACTCTATTTGAAGGGTTAAGGACACGTTTTGAACAATCGGGGCAAACTAAAGATACAGAAGGCGTATGTAAATTTCTAGGTATAGATCCAAAACTTTTAAAAATGGTTAATTCACCGGTGGGGAAATTTTTCGGGAAGTTTATAAAGAAATAGTTGTAAAAACTTGAAATAGTCGGTTTTAGATTTTCCTTAAAACTCCTTACATTTGCAAAAGTCTTCAGACACAATCAGCAAATAGTTTAATGAAATACAAAAGAATACTACTAAAATTAAGTGGAGAAGCCTTGATGGGCGACCAACAATATGGCATTGACCCTAAGGTTTTAGAACAATATGCCAATGAAATTAAAGAAACTGTAGCTTTAGGTATAGAGGTGGCGATAGTGATTGGAGGCGGTAATATTTTTAGAGGTGTTCAAGGCGTTCAAGGTGGTTTAGTTGACAGAGCACAAGGTGATTATATGGGAATGCTTGCAACTGTT
>JADLHV010000141.1 GCA_020848595.1 Bacteroidia bacterium | reverse complement strand
TCTATTGATTTAAATGAGGATTTGTTTAATGCGCTTTATGTTGAAGTCGTATTGCCTCTGCCTTTGCCAAAATTGTTCACGTATCGATTGCCTTCCGAATTTTTTGAATTGGCAATGCCTGGTAAAAGGGTGTTTGTTCCTTTTGGCTCTCGTAAAGTTTATACTGGAATAATTGTTAATGTTACTACTCAAAAACCCGAAAGATACGAAGCGCTTAATATCATCTCTTTTATTGATGATGTACCTTTAGTATCGGATAAACAATTGAAATTTTGGAAATGGATTGCCGAATACTATATGTGCAGTCTTGGAGAAGTAATGGCTGCTGCTTTGCCTTCTGGTCTTAAATTAGCTAGCGAAACTTATATTGCCCTTCAAGATCATTTGGAATATGACGAATCTGTCCTTGATGCAAGAGAAGTTCTTATTCTCAAATCTTTGGAAGGGAAGGAGAAGGTTAGAATTTCTGATTTAGAAACTCTTTTAAAATCTAAAACTTCTTTTGTTAAAGTAATAAAAAGTCTATACGACCGTGATTTTATAGTGATGTTTGAAGATGTTTCGGATAAATATAAACCTAAATTGGTTGCCCATATCTCTATTAATCCTGAACTTCAAGACGATTTCATTGAATCCTCTTTAAATACTTTAGAAAAAAAAGCAAATGCACAATTTAAAGTCTTACTCGCTTTACTTGGTGAACCTAAACAATCTGCCGTTAAATCTGAATTGATTAAAAAATATGATTTAAAGTCAGCAGCTATTAAGGCACTTATTGATAAAAATATTATTATTCAAAAGGAGGTTGTAACAGATAGATTTGCCCAAAAATCCATTCTAGCTCCTGATTTCGAATTATCTGAACCTCAAACGCGTGCTTTATCAGAAATTAATACCTGTTTTGAATCAAAAAATGTTGTTCTGTTGCATGGTGCAACCGCTTCTGGAAAAACGCTTTTGTATGTCGAGAAAATTAAAGAATACATCGCTCTTGGTCAATCTGTTCTTTATTTGGTGCCTGAATTAGCTTTAACGGAGCAATTAATAACTAGACTAGAATTGTATTTTGCTGATGTAATGATGGTAGCCCATTCGAGATTCAGTCAAAATGAAAAAGTTGAAATTTGGAATAAGTCGGCAAATGGTGAAGTGAAATTATTAATCGGTCCGCGTTCTGCGGTATTTATACCATTGCAAAACTTAGGATTGGTTATTGTCGATGAAGAACATGAACCTGCTTTTAAACAACACGAAAAGGCGCCACGTTACCATGCCAGAGATACGGCTATCGTTTTGGCGCACACTGAAGGAGCTAAAGTATTATTGGGCTCAGCGACGCCTTCGATAGAATCGTATTATAACGCTAAAGTAGGTAAATATGGACTTGTAGAATTGCCTGAATTATACGGAAAAGCCGAAAAAGCGAAGGTGATTTTTGGCGATATTAAGGAGGAAACGCGCACTAAAACCATGACTGGTATGTTCACTAGTACTTTAATGGAAGGTTTGCATAGATTAAAAGAAATTAAAGGACAAGCCATTGTCTTTCAAAATAGAAAAGGTTATGTACCAATGCTCGAATGTAGCGAATGTGGATGGGTAAGTAAATGTGTGAATTGTGATATTGCTTTAACCTATTATAAGTATTCTAATAATCTAAGATGCCATTATTGTGGATATTCTCAAGGAAATATCACTAAATGTCAGGCTTGTGGTAATAATTCAATGACCATTCAAGGTTTTGGAACTGAAAGAATAACCGAAGAGTTACAATTGTTGTTACCCGATGCTCGAATTATTAGATTTGATCAAGATAGTACTAGGCAAAAAAATGCCTATAGAAAACTCATTAATGATTTCGAAAATGGTAATGCCGATATTATGGTCGGTACTCAAATAGCTGTAAAAGGATTGGACTTTAAAAATGTCGTTCTATGTGCGGTGGTAAATGCCGATCATTTGTTGAATATTCCAGATTTTAGATCGCATGAAAGAACCTTTCAATTATTGTTTCAATTGGCTGGAAGGGCCGCAAGACATGGTCGAGAAGGGGTAATGGTTATTCAAACTAGACAAATAGATCACCCTGTATTAATTGCTGTTGCAAATTATGATTTTAAAGGGTTTTATTATGCTCAAATTGAAGAAAGAAGTCAATTTGCTTATGCCCCTTTTAGTAAAATGATTAAACTTACGCTTAAACACAAATCACAAGATACCATACAACACGCAGCCGCTTTTTACAGTCAATTACTTCGTAAACAATTGGGAGCAAGAGTTCTTGGACCCGAAACGCCATTTATTTCTAAAATTAAAAACCAATATTTAAAAAATATCCTTATAAAATTAAATGTTGACAAGGATAATCCTAAACAAATTAAAGAATTTTTATTCAAAACGTTCGATTTTACAATGCAAAATGACCAATTTAAAGGCTTACAACTTGTTACAGATGTAGATAATTACTAATAGCTATGCAATTAAAGTACGCCTCTAGAAAATAACTCTTTATAATTGTAATAGCGCATTCTACCATTGTTAATTAAGTCATCTCCATCCATCAATCTTAATATCTTATCAAGTTTGTTTGTG
>JADLHV010000140.1 GCA_020848595.1 Bacteroidia bacterium | reverse complement strand
AGATAGTATCGCGATCAAGACATTGATTCTTATCCGTTAATTCAAGCATTATAGTTGAACTTGATTTTGGTTTAAATAAGGTGAATTGATTCAAAGTGTCTTTGTTATTAAAGGAGTCTAATGGACTTTCCCAATGGTAATGATAAGATGGAATTCCATTTTCTATTTCTGGTTTTAAAGTTAAACTTTGACCTTCGCACACAAAAGTGTCTTTACAAAATGCTAATTCTACATCTAATACAGGTGGTATAATCACTGTGTCGGTGTATATCGTCGGACAATTATAGCGCGAATTAATAATGTAGTGCTCTATGATATATTTGCCTCCTCTCTTAAATTTGAAACTATCAATTTGACTATAAGTCATGTAATACGGAATACCGCTATTCGAACTATCTCTAATAGTAAATTGATATCTGTAGTTTTTAGGGTCTTGATTGATAGTATCAACTGCAGTGGCTTTGAAATTTAACCAACCACATTTTCCTAATGTATAAGTTCTTATTGCCCTAGCTTTAGGTTTAACTGTAATATTATATCCTTTGTTAGCTAAGGCTGGATCATCGCAGTTGTTATCTTTAACTGTCGCTGTAAATGTATAGGCATTCGGGCGAGCATCTCCAATTTTTGTTTCCCAACAAAATTCAGCTGTTTTTTCTCTAGCGCTTGGGTCTACAATTCTAAAAGTACCTTGTGGGATACCAAAATTCCACGATAAAACTAAAGTGTCTGGAACTGTTTGATTTGGCAAGAATGGATCATCTTTAGATACCACATTGAAACAAATTTTATTGCCTTCACATACCGAATATTTATTATTATCCGAAAAGTATGGAGGATTATTCGCTCCGCATATTTCTACAATTAATTGCATGTCGCGTTTTGTAAATCCTATAAGCTCCCACTTCTTTGTATCTGGGTTTTTACGCCATTCGTCTATTCTAATAACAATAACACCAGCCTCATCACATTTTGTAGGTGTAAATACGATATCCCCGGTTTCTTTATCAAAATAAAATCCTCTTGGTGGTTTAGCGCCTGGTATGGGTTTGCAATTCATCACGCCTCTATTCGGTGGGCAAAATGGAGTCATCGGAATTTGAGGCGTGAAATTACCTGTATATGTTTCGTTGGTGTTATTGCCCTTTAATGGATTAACTAAACTATAAGAAAGACTATCGCCATCAATTACTTCTCTTACCCCATTATTAAATATAAAAGGTTTGTTACAGCATATAATGGCTACTGGTGGTGTAGATAATTGTGGCGACGTGTTACACTTATCTCCAATGGCACAAATATTAATCATCGCATCGGTGTAAAATGTGCCAGCTGTTAATGTGGTTAATGCATTATTCCGCGCATTTTGTTCTACTTTAATCATTATCTCACAACACCCCGCATCTTTTAATGCTTTATATGGCGATGAATTAAAATCTACCATGGCTTCAAATACATGCTCTTCGATACCTCTAGCGCCAACAGTCGTATTAGATGGATTGCATGGTTTTGGATCTGTTGGGCATTTTTCTGTTAAATCATTTATTGCAGTTCTGGTATAATTTACATTGATATAGTTAGACCCATCTTTGCAGAACATGCCAATATCTGGATTGTTGAATGGTATACCTCTACAATCTCTGTAAATTTTAATCACAAATTTATATTTGCCAGGTGATATACATTCATAAGCAATATCGCCACCCATCATATGCGATGCAATTAAATTACTGCCGCTTGTGGCTATTAGAATTAAAAGAGTTAATAGGCGTTTCATATTCTTTAGACATTCGCCTTTTTTTAAATGTTGCCTATCTAAAACGTTGCCTGTAGTTCCAAATTTTTTTTTTAAGTGGTTCTTCTTTGTTTTAATTTATCGACTTTTTAATAAGGACTTTATACTCTCTCTTGCAACGTTTTTACTCTGTTTGAATGGTCTCTTTTTTATGCAATATTTTTACGCTTAAAACAATTATTTTTTAAGGTAGTTTTTAACGGATTTTTGTTGCATTTTTTTTTATTTCAAAATTAAATTGAGCAATTTCTTCTCGTTTTTGACATTTTTTGTCATGATTTTAATGTCTTATAAGATTGTTTTTGTGTTTTTTCTTCATGAATGACTTTTCTATTAATAAACTTATCCAATTTATCGGGTTTTAATAAGTCATAGATTTATACTTTTAATATAAAAATTATCTCTATAAACTGTTCTTAACTCTCGCTTACTTATGAATTAAATTTCCATCTTAAACCTTATTTTTGCGGAAATAATGTCAAACAACTCAAAAAAGATTCATTCAGCGCTCATTTCTGTCTATCACAAGGATAATTTAGAGCCAATTGTAAAGCAATTAAATGCATTGGGCGTAAAGATTTACTCTACAGGTGGTACGCTTAAATTTATTCAGGACCTTAGTATTCCGGCTATCGCTGTAGAAAGTACAATCGGTTTTCCTGAGATTTTAGATGGTAGAGTAAAAACCTTACATCCTGTTATTTTTGGTGGAATTTTGGCTCGTCGTGATAACCCAAATGATATGGCTCAACTAGCAGAACATGGTATTGGTACGCTCGATTTGGTTATTGTAGATTTATATCCTTTCGAAGATACTGTCAAATCTACTAATGATGCTGATGAGATTATTGAGAAAATAGATATCGGTGGAATTTCACTTATTCGTGCCGCTGCTAAGAATTTTAATGATACGCTTATTGTATCAGATAGAAATCAATACAACGATTTGATACGTTTACTTAATGAGAAAAATGGGTCAACCGACTTAGCTGATAGAAAGTCTTTTGCGGCTAAAGCTTTCATGACTTCTTCGCATTACGATTCTGCTATTTTTAATTATTTCAACGCAGAGCTCGAAATTCCAGCTATTAAAGTAAGCTACTCTACCGCTAAATCATTAAGATATGGTGAAAATCCACATCAAGTTGGTACCTATTATGGTCACTTAGATGAGCTCTTCGATGTGCTCAATGGGAAAGAGTTATCTTATAATAATTTAGTGGATGTTGATGCTTCTTTACAAATTATTTCTGAATTCGATGAAACTACTTTCGCAATTATTAAGCATACTAACTCATGCGGATTGGCAAGTAGAAGCACTGTTAAGGATGCTTATGAAGCGGCATTAGCTGGAGATCCAACTTCTGCATTTGGTGGTGTTTTAGCTTGCAATAACACAATTGACCTTGATGCAGCAAACGCAATTAACAGTCTTTTCTTTGAAGTTATTAGCGCTCCAGATTATACAAATGAAGCTCTTGAAGTACTTAAGTCTAAGAAAAACAGAATTATACTAAAATTGAAAAAGCCTTTGGAACAAAAGAAAATGTTTAAAAGTCTTTTAAATGGAGTGCTCGAACAAACGCTTGATAAGAGTACTGAAAATGCCGAAAATTTTAATGTTGTAACTAAAATTAGTCCGAGTAATGAACAAATGAAAGATCTCGAATTCGCAATTAAAGCGGTCAAACATCTTAAATCTAATGGAATTACTTTGGTGAAAAATGCGCAACTTATTGGCATGGGATGTGGTCAAACTTCACGTGTTGATGCTCTCGAATCGGCAATTAAAAAGGCTAAAGCTTTTGGTTTTGATACAAATGGTGCTGTAATGGCCTCCGAAGCTTTCTTCCCTTTCCCTGATTGTGTATCTATTTCGGGTACTGCTGGTATTGTCGCTATTGCTCAACCTGGTGGCAGTATTAAAGATCAAGATAGTATACTCGAAGCTGATAAAAATGGTCAAGCTATGGTCTTAACAGGTTTTAGACACTTTAAACATTAATGGATATAGTTTTCTTACATGGCGCTCTAGGTTCTGCTAAACATTGGTTGCCGATCTCTAATAGGTTTGCTGAAAATAATCGGGTCTTTACACCTGATTTTCCAGGTCATGGTTTATCAACCCTAAATCCAGTTTTTTCTTTACAAGAACTCTCTGCTTTCTTAGCCGATTATCTAAAAGAAAATGATATTCATAATCCAACTATTGTTGCTTATAGTATGGGTGGATACGTTTCTTTAAATGCGTTATTAAATAAGCAAATCGCTGTCAATAGTTTAATCACAATTGGTACAAAATTTAATTGGTCTCCCGAAATAGCTATAGAGGAAACCAATCGTTTAAATTGGGATAGTCTCTCTGTTATTAAAGATAAATTGGAAGTTGAACATGGTGTAAATGTTCATTCTATTCTCGAACAAACTAAGTCGATTATGACGGGTATAGGAAATGCGCCTTTAACTCTGGATAATTTATCTAAGATTGATACGCCTTGTACCATAATGGTCGGCGAAAATGATAAAATGGTCAGTGTAGATGAGTCTAAATCTGCGGCAAATGCTCTTACTAATGGCCGTTTTTTAATGCTGATGAATCAACCCCATTTATTGCATAAAATGGATGAAGAACTGCTTTTTAATACGCTTAATCAACTAATATTTTCAAATTAATTCCTTATGAAAATGAAATCTAAATCTACTATAATTATATGTTTATCTGCTCTGTTTTTATTTGCTTGTGGTGGAACAAAATCAACCTCTTCTAATAATACGGATAATGTTCAAGAACAAGTGTCTAATGTCAATCAACTATCTAGTGGTATCGAATCACTGGATGAATTTTTGTCTGATTTTGAATCGGCGACGCTTGCTCATAACTCAACTACAATATTTACATTTTTAGATAAAGATTACAAGAAAGAACAATGGGGAATTTTGCTTAAGAATAATACGGATACCTTTCTCTGTAAGTTTTATAGCAATAATTTAACTGAAAATAATCAACCAAAAATCGATTATAAAAAGATTACGCGTATAGTGCGAAAATCATTTTTTATGAATTCAAGTTATATTCTTGTGAATTATTCAATTGGTCAAGGAAATATAAGTGTCGACTTGCAATTGACTGTTTTTAGTAAATTGGATAAAGGGGTATTGAGATATTCAATTTACGGTCCTATAGGATAGTGTTTAATAGCTTATTTAATCTTTTTTAAAAACTTGAGGATTTTTCTAAAGTACAAATCCCCAAATTCTTTTTTACTTAAATAGTTTATATTCTCTTGATGGTCGCCTCCTGTTGTTACTAATGTCCTGTTTTTGCTTTCTTCACAAAAAACTTTGGCATCTTTAACTGTTGTGATTTCATCTAATTCGCCGGCAAAAACAAGAACTGGACAAAGAATATTGCCTGAATAACTCTTTACTTTATCTGCCGAATCTGGTAAAATAATGTATTTGTTTTTTAATAATTTTAATCTAACTGCAATTAAAAATGGATTGGTCACTAAGCCATCTGCGATATAAAAATCAATATTGTCTTGTTGAAGTGCAATACTAGCTATAATAGTGCCCATCGAAAATGCAAAAATGCCTGTTTTAGATAAGGGAAAAGTTTTTTTAGAATATTGGATTATGGCACTCAAATCAATAGCAAATTGATTGTAATACAGCATCTCGGTATTAATATTAAAGGAATCGCTGCTCCCAAATCCTCTGTAATCAAAAGTAATGACAGTATAACCATTTAGAACAAGTTTATAAGCTTGATAAACGTAATTGGACATCTTACCGGCATCTCCACCAGATATAATAATGGTTAGATGTTTATCCAATGATGGGGGAGGAGTCATTAACCAACTATGGATTTTTACGCTATCACTTGTAACAATGGTGAGGTCTTTATAGCTAAGTCCTAAACTATCTGGAGTAAGCGTATACTGCTTGTCTGGCGACATACTTTTTAACTCAAATCCATTGAATTGACTTATTAATACTAGCAGATAAATAACCCGTTTCATAGCATGCAAACATAAGGATTCGAATTAAATTTCAAACGATCTAACATAAATTTATTAAGACATTCAACTCAAGCACTATACATATTTATACCTAGCAACATTTCAGACTGCTGTTTTAAATTATATAATACCCAGAATAAGCACTTAAGACGTTATTATAAGCTTAGATCCAAAGCATCTATTTACGCAAACATTCAACCTGAGCACTGCAACACAAATCATTAGAATCAAGCAGTAAACATGTTTGTACCGGGCGCCATTTCAGACTGCTGTTGTAAATTATAATACCCAGAATGAGCACTTAAGACGTTATTATAAGCTTAGATCCAAAGCATCTATTTACGCTCACATAAAACCCGAGCACTACAACACGAATCATTAGAGTCTAGCACTGCACATGTTTGTACCGGGCGCCATT
>JADLHV010000139.1 GCA_020848595.1 Bacteroidia bacterium | reverse complement strand
GAATCTTAAAAGGCAACAAAAAGGACAATTTCTGGGAAATGGGCGATACAGGTCCGTGTGGGCCATGTTCAGAAATACATGTAGATATGCGCGATGAAGCTGAAAGATTGCAGATTTCGGGCGATAAATTGGTTAATAACGACCATCCTGAAGTGATTGAAATTTGGAACAATGTATTCATGGAGTTTAATCGCAAAGCTGATGGTTCTTTAGAAAAATTGCCCGCACAGCATGTCGATACAGGAATGGGATTTGAGCGACTTACTAGGGTATTACAAAACAAAAAGTCTAATTACGATACCGATATCTTTCAGCCACTAATTAAGGCATTAGAAGATATTTCAGGTAAAACCTATCAAGGCACAGACAGTAAACAAGATATTGCATTTAGAGTAATAGCGGATCATATCCGAGCTGTTGCTTTTTGTATTGGAGATGGTCAATTGCCATCGAATACAGGAGCAGGTTATGTGATAAGACGAATATTGAGAAGAGCATTGCGTTATGGTTATTCATATTTAGGCATGAAAGAGCCATTTATGTACCGCTTAATTCCGGTTTTATGTCAAGAATTTGGACTTGTATTTCCGGAGCTAGAGCAACAAAAAGACTTTATCGCAAAAGTAATTCAAGAAGAAGGCAATACGTTTCTAAAGACTTTATCAATTGGACTCGATCGTATAAATACGTACTTAGACAACTCATCGAAGGTCATTAAGGGCGATATTGCATTTGAATTATACGATACATTTGGATTCCCTATAGATTTAACTAATTTAATTGCTTTAGAAAATGGATTCACTGTAGATTTAGAAGGTTTTGAGAAACATTTATTAGAGCAAAAAGAACGCAGTAGAAAAGATGCTAAAAAAGAGACTGGCGATTGGCATTATGTATTAGACGACGATCAGGAAGAATTTATTGGTTACGATTATTTAGATGCTACGGTTAAAATTACCCGTTTCAGAACCATCAAAGCCAAAGATAAAGAGCAATATCAAGTTGTATTTAATTTAACGCCTTTTTATGCCGAAAGCGGAGGACAAGTTGGAGATACAGGAGTAATGAAAGGGATAGTGAATTCAGAAATCATCCACATCATCGATACACAGAAAGAAAACGACCTCATAATTCACTATTTAAATAAACGTCCTACAGATAATATTCAATCGTTTGAAGTGGCTGTTGATGCCGAGAAACGTGCATTAAGTGCCAATAATCACAGTGCTACCCATTTATTACATGCTGCCTTAAAACAAGTATTGGGACATCATGTTGCACAAAAAGGCTCATTGGTCAATGCTGAGTATTTACGTTTTGATTTCAGTCATTTCACCAAATTAAGTGAAGAAGAATTAGAACGCATAGAGAACATCGTCAATTCTAAAATTATCGAAAATATAAGTTTAGATGAGAAACGTTCAGTACCTATTAAAAGAGCAGTTGAAGAGATGGGTGCTACCGCCTTATTTGGAGAGAAATATGGCGATGTTGTGCGTGTTATAACTTTTGATAAAAACTATTCAGTAGAACTTTGTGGCGGTACACACGTTAAAAACACAGGTTTAATAAGACGATTTAAAATTGTTTCAGAATCTTCTGTTGCTGCAGGAGTTCGACGTATTGAAGCCATTACCAATATTAAAGTAGATGCTTATTACAAGCAAATAGAACTTGAATTAAAAGACATTAAAGAGCTATTAGGCGATCCGAAAGACATAAAAGCTGGAATTAAAAAACTCAGTCAAGAGCGTACAGAATTGCTCAAGAAATTAGAGCTCATAGAGATAGAGCAAACGAGTAGAATTAAGAAAGAAATTTCCAGTAAAATTCGTCATGGCAGTCAGCATCAACTATTAGTAGAGCAGATAAATGGATTAAGTGCCGATGCATTAAAAACCTTGAGTTTTCAGATGCGTAGTGAACACGATAATTTACTGGGCATTATAACCTCTGTTATAGAAGGCAAACCTATGATTACGGTATTTGCAAGTGATGAATTAGTGAAAGAAAAAGGTATAAACTGTTCGAATATAGTTCGTGAATTAGCCAAGCATATAAAAGGAGGCGGAGGTGGACAGCCATTTTTTGCTACAGCAGGAGGAAAAGAATTAGGCGGTTTAGAAGCTGTATTGAAACAAGCAGAAGCCTTATAATTATTCTTTAAACAGTTTAACTCTGGTTATGCTATTATTGGTTTTTACTTCTAAGATATAGACCCCGGCTGGTAAGTTTTTTAATTCGAGTTGGTATAGATTATTTTTAGAACTGTAGTTAAAATCTAATTTTTTACCATCGATTGAATACACGAGAATTTCCACTAAATCATTGACTGATTCTATATAAAAATCTGCTTTACTTGGATTTGGAAATACGAGTAAATCTTTTAGATTTCAACCACTCATGCCTTTTTTTTTTAATAGGGTGAAACTTTTGATTTCGGATATTTATACTCAACTATGTTCAGTGCTAACACTAATTGATTTCAACCACTCCTGCCGTGGGGGCATTTCCTTTTCTTTTAGGAAAAGAAAAGAAAAAAAAAGAAAAGTAAGCGCCATCAG
>JADLHV010000138.1 GCA_020848595.1 Bacteroidia bacterium | reverse complement strand
TTCATACCTTGACTTCTGGCGATATCATCGAGAGACATTTTCTTATCGATATTTAGGATGATAGCGATTTTCTTTTTAGATTTTTCACCAGAAGTTTTAACTACCACATCCATAGGACGTTCGATATTATTAACTTCTACATATTGTTTAATATGATCGGCAAACGCTTGACCATACTTAAGGGCTTTGTTTTTACCTACACCATGAATTTTTTCAATTTCCTCCATAGTTATAGGGTAACGCGTAGCCATATCATCTAAAGAAGGGTCTTGAAAAATAACATAAGGAGGCAGACCAACTTGTTTAGAGATTTTTTTACGCAAGTCTTTAAGTTCGCGCATCAATACTTCGTCGGCGATACTTTCGAGAATAGCATTTTCGAAATCCTCATCACTAACGAATTGGAATTCGGTATCCATAGCCATTTCGAATTTTTTAGGATTTTCTATGGCTTTAAAACCAGCTTTAGAAACACTTAATAATCCATATTTTTCGATATTTTTATGAATATATCCATTTAACAAGCAAATGCGTATAACACCTTTCCAATAAACCGCATTTTGTTCTTTACCAACGCCAAATAGAGGTAAAGCATCATGACCATGATCTTTTATAGAATCAGATTTTTTACCGATTAAGAAATTAACAAGATGACTAATTTCCATTTCAGATTTTAGAACATCTAGCGATTTTAGTGCAATTACAACATGATCTGAGACATCTACTTTAGGTTTAGGATGACGGCAATTGTCGCACATTTTATTACAATTCTCCTCATCAAAACTTTCACCAAAATAATTTAATAAAGTTCGTCTACGGCATTGAGAGCTTTCGGCAAAAGCAGAAGTTTCATCTAAGAGCAGAGTACCTATTTCGCGTTCAGCGACTGGTTTATCCTTCATAAACTTCTCGAGTTTTTCTATATCGCTAGGATTATAGAATAGGATACAGTCACCATCAAAACCATCACGGCCTCCCCTACCAGTTTCCTGATAATAGCCTTCAAGACTTTTAGGGACATCAAAATGTATTACGAATCGAACATCCGGTTTATCTATACCCATACCAAAAGCGATGGTAGCTACAATAACATGACACTCTTCCATAAGAAAAGCATCTTGGTTGCGCACCCTTGTTTTAGCGTCTAAGCCAGCGTGATAAGGAAGTGCTTTAACACCGTTTAGATTTAGCATTTCCGCAATTTCTTCAACACGTTTGCGACTTAGACAGTATATGATACCTGATTTTTCAGGTCGATTTTTTATAATAGAGATGATATCTTTAAAAACTCTTTCTTTACTACCCTTTGGACGAACCTCATAGTATAAATTAGAGCGATTAAAAGAAGATTTGTAAACTTTAGCTTCACTCATACCCAGATTTTTCTGAATATCACTTTGCACTTTAGGCGTAGCGGTAGCTGTAAGAGCAATCATAGGAACATCATTAATGTCCTTGATCATTTGTTTGATACGACGGTATTCAGGACGGAAATCATGCCCCCATTCACTGATGCAGTGCGCTTCATCAATAGCGACAAAAGAAATCTCGATACTTTTTAGGAACTCGATAGTTTCTTCCTTTTTAAGCGTTTCTGGAGCAACATAGAGTAATTTTGTATTACCCGTACCCATATCCTCCTTAACTTTAGTGATTTCACTTTTAGAAAGAGAAGAATTTAAAAAATGTGCAATGTTATCATTTTCACCAAAACCTCTAATACTATCGACTTGATTCTTCATCAAAGCGATTAAAGGAGAGATGATAATTGCCGTACCAGGCAGCATAAGTGCTGGCAATTGATAGCACAAGGATTTCCCTGCACCCGTTGGCATGATGACAAAACAATCCTCACGGTTCAATACACTTTCAATGATTGCTTCTTGATTTCCCTTAAAACCATCGAAACCGAAAAAGTCTTTTAACGCTTCTTTTGCGTTCAATGGCCTCTGCGCTATACTCATACCTCTTGTGTTTACTTATTACTCGTTGTGTTAAATTGAGAATACTAAATTAATACTGTTTTAACCATATTACCAAATCAATTTAAAAAAATTTTTCTTATGGAAATTTGGCTTTAATTTGCAAAACTTTTCGCAAAATCAAGGCATGGGAAGAGAAAATTACTCCGACATACTGCAATATGGCAAATCTTGTATTCAAGATGAGCTTGATAGCTTATCTGCTTTAACGTCTCAGTTAGATGAGGATTTTGCACATGTTGTGATTAAAATACTTGAATCTAAAGGTCGTGTGGTGATTACTGGTATTGGAAAAAGTGCTATTATTGCTCAGAAAATAGTTGCTACCATGAATTCGACTGGTACTCCTTCAATTTTTATGCATGCTGCAGATGCTATTCACGGCGACCTCGGCATTATTCAAACCGACGATATCGTAATCGCGATCTCAAAAAGCGGCAATACGCCAGAAATTAAAGCACTCGCTCCATTATTAAAACAATTTGGGAATCCATTAGTGGCAATAGTAGGTAATATAGATTCGAATTTAGCTTTATCTGCCGACTATATACTTAATACAACCGTAGAAAAAGAAGCTTGTCCAAATAATTTAGCCCCCACTACTAGCACAACGGCACAATTACTTATGGGTGATGCTTTGGCTGTTGCTTTGCTAAAATGCAAGAATTTCAGTTCATCCGATTTTTCAAAGTACCATCCTGGAGGTGCTTTAGGCAAAAGGCTTTATTTAACCTGTAAAGACATTGCTCTTGGTAATATGAAACCTCTCGTTAACAGTCAAGACAGTATTCAAAATGTGATTATTGAAATTTCTAAAAAACGTTTAGGTGCTACTATGGTAATCGACCAAGGTAAACTTGCTGGTATTATTACAGATGGAGATATCCGTCGTATGATTGAAAAGACAAGTGATTTGAGTGGAATTAAAGCTTTAGACATCCTTAATCCACATCCAAAATCTATAGACGCCAACGAGTTAGCAGCAAATGCGGCCGTTAGAATGAGAGAAGAAAAAATAAGTCAACTCGCTGTTTTAGAAAATGGCGAATATATTGGCATGATACATATACACGATTTAAACAAAGAAGGTTTGCTATAACAAATGAATAAGAATAAAAATAATTACGTAGTAATAATGGCTGGCGGCATTGGCAGCAGATTTTGGCCATTGAGTAAAAGAAGCTATCCAAAACAATTTCACGACATTTTAGGTGTTGGAAAATCGCTTTTACGTCTTACATTCGACCGATTTGCAAAGTTCATTGAAGTTGAAAATATCTATATTATTACCAATGCCAGCTACACTTTGCTAGTGCATGATCAATTACCTGAACTGCCAGAAGCCAATATCATTGATGAACCTGCCTCTATGAATACTGCGCCATGTGTAGCTTATTCAAGTTTTAAGATATTTTCTAAAAACCCTGAAGCTAATCTCATCTTTGCGCCTTCAGATCATTTAATTACTGATGAGATGAACTTCATTGAGTGCATGACGAGTGCTTTAAATTTTACTGCTCAAAACAAAATGCTATTGACATTAGGCATTAAACCTAATCGCCCAGATACTGGATATGGCTATGTACAACAGCATGAAAAGGAAATTGAAAGTGGTTTCTATAAAGTGAAAACTTTTACCGAAAAACCAACTTTAGAAATTGCACAAACCTTTATTGAAAGCGGAGATTTCTCGTGGAATAGCGGAATTTTTGTGTGGAAAGCTTCCGATATTTTAACAGAATTTGAAGAACATCAACACGATATGTACGAATTATTCAAAAAAGGAATGAAAAAGTACAATACGGCCGATGAACAAGCATTTATAAATAAACAATATCCTCTTTGTAAAAGTATTTCTATCGACTATGCTATCATGGAGAAGACTAAGATCGCTGGTATTATGCCCGTAGATTTTGGTTGGAGTGATTTAGGCACATGGAAATCTCTATTTGTTTTGCGTGATAAAGATGAAAACAATAACCTAATTCACGGCAATAATGTTGTGCTTTACGATACCAAAAACAGTTTAATCTTTGAAGATGACCAAAACAAACTGGTTGTGGTTGAAGGTTTTGATGATGCTATTATTGTTGACACACCTGATATCTTATTTATTTCTCACTTGAGCAAAGAACAAGAAGTTAAAGAAATTACATCGGATATTAAGGAGAAATACAAAGGTAAATTTTCTTAGATAGACCTTAATTTTACTTTAATTTTTAGAGCTCTAAAGATAAAACATAGAGCTTATTATATCTTGTTTAAGCTTTAACTACAATAGATAAGATAAGGTTAATTAATGCTATTTCTAACTCTTTGACTATAGGCTCTAATAGCCAAGTTAATGTTTACACCAGTAGAAGCCATTTCTTCTTTACAAAAAATAGCGGCCAAAATATGCGTCAGCTGTTCACCTTCATCAACCCCTTCAACCTCTATCTGCAATGGAATTTCATTGAGCAAATCGGATTCAGCTTGTTTTAATTGCTCAACTGAATAGGCTTCAACAATTTTTTTTATAATTTGAACATTCATTATTTTGACAAGAATTCTACGAACATATCTTCTTTGGAAGTACTCATACCCTCTTTAAACTGACCATTTTCGAATAATCCAAAATAAGGTAAAGTAGTTACTTGAGCTAATTTCCGGGCTTCCGGATTGTGCTCGGCATTAACATCTAAAAACACAATATCCTTAAAACGTTCATCGTCGCTTAGTCTTCTAAATTTAGGAGCAAATAATTTGCAGCTACCACACCAGTCGGCGTAATATTTTACTACTACCTTAGGATGTTGTATATCGTTTTGAAATTTAGAATCGTCAGAAATATTTACAGCCATTATTTATTATTTATATTTTTCAACTAAAGCAAACAGTTCAGGTTCAGATATCAATCCAACCGAACGATGCACCTCTACCCCATTTTTTATAAACACCAAAAGTGGGATAGAATTAGCTTGATATTCACGTGCTAAATCAGGATTAACATCCGTATCAATACTATAGACTATTACATCCTTAGCCAATTCATCATGAACTTTCGTTACTGCTGGCTCAAGCATTTTACAAGGCTTGCACCAAGTTGCATTAAAATCGACCATGACCAATTTACTGCCTTTTCTAGCTTCTAAAAAAGGAATGGTATCACTTTCATAAACCACTTTAGGTTTATCCTGAACCAATTCAAATCCATTATCTGTCCATGACTTGATAGCACCATCTAAATAGGAAGCTTGTCTGAAACCCAAAATATTCATTCTTGTTACACCTTGTTCACCATTCTCAGTCGAATTAGCTACAATATAAACAGGCAATGAACTATATAAAACAGATATCAATGAATCAAATTTAGGATGATTAATGTCTATATTAATACTCTTATCAATATGTCCTTGTTTAAACTCATCGGCAGTTCGTACATCGAGAATTTGAACATTAGGTTCCGAAAGCAATTTAGACAAATCTTTCGAATTTACTTTAGACTTAGAGACACTATTGCAAGCCGCAACGAGCATTAAAAAAAAGATTAGCAACTTGTTATTCATCTTGTGCAAAATTAACATTTTAATAGTTATAAATATAATTGATGTAATATATAATAATATAGATAAACTCTATTTACTGAATAAATTACTCAAACCAGGCATACCACCAGCAAGAGATGCCACATCACCTAAAGCTGCTTTTTCGGCCGCTGCTAGTGCGTTATTGATAGCTTCAGTCATCGTATCTTCGAGTAAAGTTTTATCATTTAAAAGACTTCCATCAATATGAATGGCTAAAATTTTACGATTAGCATTACAATCCACCGTGATACCTTTTGTTGTTTCAGTGACATTTATAGAATCGAGGGTTTTGCGCAATTCCTCTGCCTTCTTTTTCATTTCGAGGAGCTGAGATATATTTCCAAACATTTTTCAAAATTAAGTAAAAAGGCATAAAGTACAAGTTATGGATTCAAATCAAGATAAGCCATCAATAACACCATCATCACTGATATGCATACCTTCAGATGCTGGCACATCCGGCAGTCCTGGCATCCTCATCATACTACCTAAAATTGGAATAATAAATCCAGCACCAGCTGCTATTTCAAATTCTCTAACTGTAATATTAAAATTCTTAGGACGTCCGATTAGCTTTTCATTATCGCTAAAAGATTTTTGTGTTTTAGCCATACAGATTGGCAAATGCCCTAATCCTATGCGTTCAATTCTTTTTAAATCGGCATTAGCAGTGGCAGTATATTCAACATCATCTGCGCCATAAATCGTTTGAGCAATTGTTTTAATTTTATCTTTTACTGGACTGTTCCAGTCATAAAGCGGTTTGAATTGATTGGTATTTGAATCTATTAAATCGACTACCGCTTGAGCTAATTCGGTAGTACCGTTACCACCAAGCGCCCAGCCTTTACTTAAAACAGCTTGAACACCAATACCTTGACAAAGTTTTTTAAGCAATTCTATTTCTTCATCGGTATCGGTTACAAAATGATTAATAGCAATTATAGGTGAAAGTCCGAAACTTCTAGAGTTTTCGATATGTTTTTCGAGATTAGCAAAACCAGCTTTCACACGAATTACATCTGGTGTATTGAGTTCATCAGCCGGAGCACCACCATGATGTCTTAAAGCTCTAATAGTAGCTACTAATACAATTGCGTGTGGTTTAAGGTTTGCATAACCACATTTAATATCCATAAACTTTTCGGCGCCCAAATCTGCGCCAAATCCAGCCTCTGTTACTACATAATCACCCAGCGATAGACCCATTTTTGTCGCCACTATCGTATTGGTACCTTGTGCAATATTAGCGAAAGGACCACCGTGTAATATGGCGGCATTGCCTTCTAAAGTTTGAACAAGATTAGGTTTCATAGCATCTTTTAATAAAATAGCCATCGCTTCTTGCACTTTTAAATCGCGTGCAAAGACGGGTTGATTCTCGTAAGTGAATCCAATCAAAATATTACCGATTTTTTCCTTTAAATCTGATAGACTTTGAGACATACAGAGAATAGCCATAATTTCGGAAGCAGCAGTAATATTAAAACCATCAGAGCGCATTACACCATTTGCTTTTCCGCCGATTCCGATAATTATTTCACGCAAACTTCTATCATTCATATCAATGACGCGTTTCCAAATTACAGAACGTGGGTCGATCTTTATTGGATGTTTAGCATTTCTAATGATATTATCAATAATTGCGGCTAAAAAATTATTAGCTTTTTCGATAGCACTAAAATCGCCGGTAAAATGCAAATTAATATCTTCCATTGGCACTACTTGCGAGTATCCACCACCTGCAGCTCCACCTTTAATTCCAAAAACTGGACCTAAAGAAGGCTCTCGTAAAACGACAATAGATTTTTTACCGATTTTATTTAACCCTTCATTTAGACCAATAGACACAGTAGTCTTTCCTTCGCCTGCTGGAGTTGGGGTTATGGCCGAAACAAGAATCAGTTTAGATGTTGCAACTTTTTCGGCATTAATTAAACTTAAAGGCAATTTAGCTTTATACCGTCCATAGTATTCGAGTAATTCTTCAGGTACATTAATTTTAGCGGCAATTTCTTGAATTGGCTGCATTTTAACAGATTGAGCAATTGAAATATCAGACATAAGGTAATTGTTAATTGTTTCTATTCAAACCTAAGGTATTTTTTAATAGAAAAAAAATAGTGCTCGATTAGAAATTCTAATACGGTTTAAAAATCAAAGATTGATTAATTGAAATTTTGAACACTTAATTAAGTGAGAAACTAATTATTTCATTCGAGCTCTTTTGGCAAAGAATGGGAGTAAAATTTGAGAAAAATCTTTACGAACGTCGGCTTCGACATAGTCAATTTTATATTGATTGCACTTTAATCTCAATTGAGATCTAAATTCAGAAATTCTTTTTAAATAAATCTCTCTAACATCATCGGGATACAATTTCAATTCTTCTCCCGATTCAGAATCTACAAACTTATAAGGTCTATTATCAAAATTAAATTCCAATTCAGTTTCACCATCCACGATATGGAATAAAATGACTTCATGTTTACGGAATTTAAGATGTTGTAAGGCGTCAAACAAAGCAGTATTATAAGTAGATGCATCAAACATATCACTAAAAATAACGACAAGACTTCTGCGATGAATTAATTCGGCAATTTCATCGAGAGTTGCAGCCACATTTGTTTTAGTAATAGCAGGTTGTTCTGCCATACTTTTTTGAAGTTCATTAATAACTAAATTATAATGCGAAGCAGAAGAACGAATATCTAAAGAACTTACAATTTTATCACTAAATTTAAATAATCCGAAGGCATCTCTTTGATTTTTCATAAGATTAGCAAGAACAGCGGCAGCAATAGAAGCGAATCGAATTTTTAAACGCGAATCTTTAGGGTAATACATACTAGGTGACACATCTAAGAGCAGATGGCAGCGCAAGTTTGTTTCCTCATCAAAACGTTTTACAAATAATTTATCGGTTCTACCAAAAAGTTTCCAATCGATGTTTTTAGTAGATTCTCCGGTATTATATAATCTATGTTCAGCAAATTCTACAGAGAAGCCATGGAAAGGACTCTTGTGCATTCCCGTAATAAAACCTTCGACTACTTGAGAAGCAAGTAAATCGAGATTGTCAAACGAAACGGCTATCTCTTGAAGATTCATAGTTTATTAGTCAAATAATATTGATTTAGCACCTCTTAAAACGGGTGATAAATACACATCACCTGTTGGAACTTCTAACTGATTTGTAAAGTTTTTCATATAAGTTTCTAAAGTAAGTGATGATTTTAAAGGTCTTCTAAAATTCATGGCTCTAATTGCAGTTACCAATTCTATTGCCAATACTTGTTGAACATTTTCGAGCACTGAATAAAGTTTTGTTGCAGCATTTGCACCCATGCTTACATGATCTTCTTGTCCATTACTACTTACAATACTATCGACACTTGCTGGCGTGCACAATTGTTTATTCTGACTAACGATTCCAGCTGCTGTATATTGTGCTATCATAAATCCACTTTCCAAACCTGCATTCTGAGCTAAGAATGGAGGCAAACCTCTCTCACCTGCAATTAATTTATAAATTCTTCTTTCAGAAATACTGGCCAATTCAGCCAATGCTATTGCAGCAAAATCCATACTTAAAGCGAGCGTTTGACCATGAAAATTACCCCCACTAATGACTAAATCATCGTCTGGAAATATATTCGGATTATCGGTAACTGCATTCAATTCATCGGTCATAATTCGTTCGACATAAGTTAATGCATCTATACTAGCGCCATGAACTTGAGGAATACATCTAAAAGAATAAGGGTCTTGTACTTGAGATTTTGATGCAGAATTAATTTCACTTCCATTTAAATGATCTAAAATTAAGGCTGCAGACTTTTGTTGACCTGATTGATTACGAATGCGATGAGTATGGGGTAAAAATGGTTCGCGACGAGCATCAAAAGCATCGACACTACAAGCAGCTATTAAATGAGCATGCTTTAACAATTCATTCGCTTTAATTTGAATGTAAATGCCATAAGCAGACATGAACTGAGTTCCATTTATTAATGCTAATCCTTCTTTTGGACCTAATTGAATCTTTTCCCAAGCATACTTATCTAAAATATTTTGAGCTGGAATCATTTTATCCTTCTCCCAAACCTCTCCTTCACCAATCAACGGTAAACATAAATGGGATAAAGGCGCTAAGTCACCAGAAGCACCCAACGAACCTTGCTGATAAACAACTGGAATTACATCATTATTATAAAAATCGATTAATCGTTTAACTGTATTCAATTGAACTCCAGAATAGCCAAAAGATAACGATTTAACTTTTAGAAAAAGCATCAACTTTACAATAGCTTGGGGTACAAACGCACCAGTTCCACAGGCATGAGAGCGCAAAAGATTGTATTGTAATTGACTGAGTTCATCATTAGGAACGACGGTATTACAAAGCGATCCAAAACCAGTATTTATACCATAAATTACAAACTCACTTTTTACTTTATCGTTTATATACGAATTAGACTTTTCGATTAATCGAATACTTTCATCACTTAATTGAATATTATCGCCACTTTTTATAAAATCCTTTACTTGGGCAATCGTATTAATTTTCTCAATAAACATTTATTTAATTGCTTTAAACAAACGATTCCATCTAACTTTTACAAATTTGTCTTCGATTTTACCTGTTTTCATATTTTCTTCTTTAGCATATTGAAGACTTAAGAAAACAAATAATGGTTTACCAACGATATATACTTCGGGCACATACCCCCAGAATCTAGAATCTAAGGAATTATCTCGATTATCACCCATCATCCAATAATAATCGTATTTAAAAGTATATTCTGTAATAGCTTGACCATTTAAGTATGGCGTGCTACCTCTTAATTCGAAAGTTGGATTATTCTCATAAATTCTAATAGCCCTATCGTAGAAGTAATAATTTTTGGCATCTATTTTAACCGCTTCACCTCTTTTAGGCAAATAAAAAGTTCCATAATTATCTTTATTCCATGGGAATACTTCCATTTCATCAGGAAAAGCATTAGCATATAAGCTATTTCTGAGTTGCCATTTACTTTTAATTGTATCAATTTTAGAAATTGTTTTATAATATTTAGGGTCTATGAATTTCTCGTCCATCATAACCAATAAATTTCTCAAATCAGAAGATAAAACTTGTTGATAGACAACACCTAATTTTTTAAGATCGGCATCAGAGAGAGTTTGACCTTCCTTAACAAGCACAACTGCATTATAATCTAGGGCACCATCTGGATTAAAGTAATTTCCAGTAGGAGGAGATTTCATTTGAGTAACAGACTCAACTTTATAATCCGATTTAATTCTTTCTACATCAGCTTTAGAAACCGAGAGCATCATTGTACGCATATCGATATATCCAAAATCATAGATATCGTAATCGTTGGTTAAAGTTTCCTTACTTGGCACTTCCGAGTTTTTATCAAAAATAAACACATATTTATGCAATAAACCAGGAGCTTCGTATCCTCTTTTACCATTAATATACAATATTCCATCTAATATTTGCAATGAATCTCCTGGAATACCAACGCAACGTTTAACATAGTTTTGCATTTTATCGGCTGGTCGAGGTGTATTATCAATTTGATCCCAAGGCACATTAAATACGACAGGATCATTTCTTTTAATATTTTCTGGTCCCCATAATCTAATATACGGCAATTGAATTATTTCTGAATAGGCTTTAGCTCCAAATAAATCTTGATGAACTAGCGGAAGAGCTATTGGAGTCATTGGAAAACGAGCACCATAATTCATTTTAGAAACAACTAAAAAGTCGCCTACTAACATACTATCTTCCATAGAAGAAGTTGGAATTTTATATGGTTCGAATTGAAAAGTACGAATCATATAAGCCACCACTAAAGCGAAGAAAATAGCGTCTTTCCATTCCCTACCACTTTCTTTTCTTGAGAGTATATATTTTTTCCTGAATTGAGGATCACGTGGTTGGCCGAGATAATTGCTCCCTTTATCAAGAGCTATTTTAGGATAGAAAACGAAAGGAAAAAGAACACCAACAACCTGTTCAATAAATTTAAATTTACCAAAACTCTCCATTAAATCAATTACAAGAGAAAACCAAATTATGACATCCGATATGGGTAATATGGCCCATAACAACCATGATTTAGGTCGACAGCTTAATTGAATCCAAGGCCAGTAACATATTATTGGGAAAAAAGCCATCCAAGCCATTTTAACTTTTGCTTTTTTGAACAAAAGAAATAGTCCAATATGAGTTAAAATGTAAAGTGGAACGTAAACGTATAAAAAGATATTGAAATTCGTTGGGTTCATGTATAAATAAATAGTAGATTAAAATCCAATAAGATCGTTCATAGAAAAGAAACCTTTTTTATCTTTAATCCATTCGGCTGCAATTACAGCACCAATGGCAAAACCAGAGCGACTATGAGCGGTGTGTTTAATTTCGATATCATCGATATCAGAAGAATATTTAACAATATGCGTACCTGGTACATCATCTACTCGGTGAGCTAAAATTGATAAATCACTCTCGAGTTGAGCATTTTCAGCAAGCGCCCATTTACTTTTACGACTTAATTCGTTAAGAATACCTTGAGCAATGGTAATAGCAGTTCCACTTGGGGCATCTAACTTCTGAGTATGATGCGTTTCTTCAATTGACACATTGTATTCAGGAAGATTTTCCATGGCCTGAGCTAAAATTTTATTGATATGAAAAAAAAGATTTACACCTATACTAAAATTTGTTGCGGGTAAAATTGCTTGATTTTTTGATTGACATAAGCCTTTAATTTCTGATAAATGGTCGTACCAACCTGTAGTTCCTACCACAAGAGGTTTATTTAAATCGAAACATTTTTTAATATTAGCCACAGCGGTATCAGGCATAGAAAATTCGATAGCGACATCCGACATTCGTACATTTTCCCATTCATCTTCAGAAGAATGTCTATCTATCTTAGCAGAGATAATATGACCTCTTTTGAGAGCAACTTGTTCTATCATTTTTCCCATCTTGCCATATCCTATCAATGCAATCTTCATTTTTACTAAATTTTCAGTGCAAACGTACGTTATTTTTTATAGAGTTTAAAGTCCAAAATTTAGTGCGAATAGTTTGTTTTATTAACACTATAATTCAACAATAAATCCTAAAAAATATTCTGCAAAATACACAAAATGCATTTTCTGTTTTATAAAAAACTGACCTAAGTTGAAATATTATCGTTATAAATTAAGTCTTTTTTTCCGAAAACGCTTTAATTCATCAATCAAAACTGGTCAAAACGACCGAATTTATGACGAAATTTCCGAAAAAAATCAGTGGAAGATAATTTGTAAGCATAAGGACATATACCTATGAATATCAACAAATTCACAATCAAAGCACAAGAATGCATTCAGAGTGCACAACAAATTGCCTTTGAAAATCAAAATCCAAGTATAGAGAATGCTCATATACTAAAAGGAATAATAGAAAATGATGAAGAAATTATTACTTTTCTGTTTAGTAAAACAGGTGCTAATCTTCAGCGAGTAAAATCTGCAAATGAAGCCATTATAAATAGTTATGCTAAAGTTAGTGGTACTGGTGCAACACAGGCATTATCTTCTGGCGCCAACACAACTTTAATGACTGCAGAGAAGATGATGAAAGAAATGGGTGATGACTACGTTTCGGTAGAACACCTATTGTTGGCCTTAATTTCCAATAATGATTCGATAGCTAATTTGATGAAAGACGCTGGAATTAAATTAGCAGATGCAAAAAAAGCGATAAAAGAATTAAGAGGTAATTCAACCGTTAACTCACAATCTGGAGGTGAACAATACAATGCATTGAAAAAATATGCAATGAATTTAAATGAGTTAGCCTCTCAGGGAAAACTCGACCCAGTAATTGGTAGAGATGAAGAAATAAGAAGAGTACTTCAAATATTAAGTAGAAGAACCAAAAACAACCCCGTCTTAATAGGTGAACCAGGTGTTGGTAAAACGGCCATAGCAGAAGGTTTGGCGCGTAGGATTGTACAGGGTGACGTTCCAGAAAACTTAAAATCAAAAACCATATTTTCATTAGATATGGGGGCATTGATAGCTGGAGCAAAATACAAAGGAGAATTTGAAGAAAGGTTGAAAGCTGTAGTCAATGAAGTAATTAAAAGCAATGGAGAAATCGTTCTATTTATTGATGAAATTCACACTTTAGTAGGGGCTGGAAAAAGCGAAGGCGCAATGGATGCGGCTAATATTTTGAAACCAGCTTTAGCAAGAGGAGAATTGAAAGCCATTGGAGCAACAACTCTTGCGGAATATCAAAAATACATTGAAAATGATAAAGCACTCGAAAGACGTTTCCAAAAAGTGATGGTTGAAGAACCCGATATTCAAGACGCTATATCGATCTTAAGAGGATTGAAAGAGCGCTATGAAGTGCATCATAAAGTACGAATTAAAGATGAAGCCATTATTAATGCTGTTGAGTTATCTAGTCGGTATATCAGTGATAGATTCTTGCCCGATAAAGCAATCGACTTATTAGACGAAGCTGCATCAAAATTAAGGATTGAAATCGATTCATTACCAGAAGAATTGGACGAAATGAATCGAAAAATAATGCAACTTGAAATTGAACGTGAAGCGATTAAAAAGGAGAATGATAAAGAAAAATTAGAAAAACTCAATGCCGAAATCGCAAATTTAAATGAAGATAGAAATGCTATCAATGCGCGTTGGAAAAGAGAAAAAGAGGTTGTAGAAAAAATTCAAACTTCGAAAGGGCAAATTGAACAATTTAAAAACGAAGCCGATCAAGCTGAGCGGAATGGCGACTTTGGTAAAGTAGCTGAATTGAGATACGGCAAAATTAAAGAAGCCGAAAAACAAGTCCAAGATTTGCAAATTAAACTCACCGAAATTCAAAGTGATAAACCAATGGTGAAAGAAGAAGTAGATGCTGAAGATATTGCAGAAGTGGTGAGTAAATGGACTGGAATTCCAGTTAATAGAATGTTGCAAAGTGAACGCGAAAAGCTTTTACATCTAGAAGATGAATTACACAAACGTGTTGTTGGACAAGAAGAAGCCATAAGCGCTATTTCGGATGCCGTTAGAAGAAGTAGAGCAGGCTTACAAGACCCTAAACGTCCAATAGGCTCATTTATTTTTTTAGGCACTACAGGAGTCGGAAAAACAGAATTAGCCAAAGCACTTGCCTCATTTCTATTTAATGATGATAATGCAATGGTAAGGATTGATATGAGTGAATACCAAGAAAAACATACCGTTAGCCGACTTATAGGTGCACCTCCAGGCTATGTTGGATATGATGAAGGTGGTCAATTGACTGAAGCCGTTAGAAGACATCCCTACTCAGTTGTATTACTAGACGAAATTGAAAAAGCGCATCCAGATGTTTTCAATATCTTACTTCAGGTATTAGATGATGGTAGATTAACCGACAATAAAGGAAGAACTGCTAATTTCAGAAATACTATTGTTATAATGACTAGCAATATAGGTTCAACAATTATTCAAGAAAATTTTGAACATCTAAATGATGATAATAAAACTGAAATAATTGCAAAAACTAAAACCGAAGTCTATCAAGTATTAAAGAATAGTATTCGCCCTGAATTTTTAAATAGAATTGATGAAGTGATCATGTTTGAACCTTTAAGCAGAGAACATATTCAACAAATTGTACGAATTCAAATGAATGGCATGATGAAGCAATTACGCGATGCTGGATTTGAAATGGAAATTACAGAAGAAGCGATTGATTGGCTAGGTCAATTAGGTTATGATCCACAATTTGGCGCTAGACCATTGAAACGAGTATTACAGAAAAAAGTATTGAATGAATTGTCTAAAAAAATACTAGCTGGAGAAATTAAAAAAGACAAAACTATTATTATAGATTGTTTTGAACAACAGATTGTTTTTAGACATTAAAAATAATATATTATATTGTAGTAAAATAAGCTGACTAAATCAACGTCAGCTTATTTTTATAAATTATCATTTAGAATTAAAATCCGAATAGTTCAATATTCTTTTTGTTTTCAACCACTCATGCCCTTTTTTTCTTATGGGGTGAAACTTTTAATTCGAAACTTAGTGCACAACTATGTTTAGTGCTCATTACTTAATGATTTCAACCACTCATGCCTTTTTTTATGGAATAGGGAGAAATATTAGATCCTAAACAAAGTGTATAAACATGTTTAGTGGTAACATTTTTAGATTTCAACCACTCATGCCGTGGGGGCATTTCCTTTTCTTTTAGGAAAAGAAAAGAAAAAAAACTAAGCGCAGCGGTCTCACGAGCTTGCGAGTAAATAAAACTTTGCGCCATCAGCCTGCTTTCGGAGCGGGTATAAAATGCTGCTGTTTGTTTTAAATCTTTATGTTT
>JADLHV010000137.1 GCA_020848595.1 Bacteroidia bacterium | reverse complement strand
CTATGCTTGATTCTCATAAAATTCTTGCTGAAGGTGCTCAAGGTAGTATGTTAGATATCGATTTTGGTTCTTATCCTTTTGTAACATCAAGTAATACTATTAGTGGAGGCGTTTGTAATGGTTTGGGCATTGCACCTCAACATATAGGCAATGTATATGGCATTTTTAAAGCCTATTGCACCCGTGTTGGCAGTGGACCCTTCCCTACCGAACTCGAAGATGCTACAGGTGAAGAGTTACGTCAAAAGGGTCATGAATTTGGCGCAACAACTGGCAGACCAAGACGTTGTGGTTGGTTGGACTTAGTTGCACTTAAATATGCTATCATGTTATCTGGTGTCAATTATTTGATAATGATGAAAAGTGATGTTTTAAGTGGATTCGATGAAATTAAAGTTTGTACTTCTTATAATGTTAATGGCGAAGAATCTAATCAAGTACCTTACGATTTATGTAATATAAAAGTTGAACCAATTTACACGACTTTTAAAGGTTGGTCTGAAGATTTAACTGTATGTAGAAGTAAGTCTGAACTCCCTGAAAACTTCATGAATTATATCGATTTTCTTGAAAAAGAATTGAAAATGCCTATCAGAATTATTTCTGTTGGCCCAGATAGAGAACAAACCATTAAAGGTTAATCTCTTCTAAACTTTTTTCAAATGTTGCTTTTATTGCTCTGAGTTTTTCAGCATTCGAAAAAAATTGCTCTACTTGTGTTGCGTTCTCTATTAACTCACCAATCATTTTACCAATTACAATACTCTTTGTTAATTCTAATGAAGTTTTAGTCGATTCGAGTATAATCATATTGTTATTGTTAAGTTGTGCTTCAAATTCTAAAGGAGCCGACGAAAATAATGCTCGCTTTATTTCTATTGTCACGAGTTTAATCTCTCCTAAATAATTAATTTGACCTTTCATTTTACTTGGATAAGCATATTTATCTAGCGTTCCAAGTCCGTTCGTTTTAGTTGTTTCCAAATAACAACAGCCATTGCGATGCAAATAGCCTTTCATCTCTTTTGTATAAGTTCCATTTAAACTAACTCCATCGGAATATACTTTGAACGTCACGGTATTTTTTAAACAGGCGTAATTTTCATGAACCATACGATTAAAATCTGCATCAGTCGAAATTAAAAACGCATCTACAAGTTCGCTTTGTTTAAGTTGTATCTTTATTATTTGATTCTTAATGGTAGTTCCAACCAATAACCTGTAAAACCAAGAGCTTTGTGATTTTTTTCGCTTTAATTCTTGAATCTTATTTACATTGTTTAATAAGACTTTATAGTTTATATTAAGTTGATTGTCAATATAATCTTTCATAATTATTCAAAGTTAGAATTAGATTCAATTCTAAAAATAAAATAACACATTGGAAGAAGTTTCCAATGTGTTATTTATAAAAGTTTAGACATGAACTTCTTTATACTTCTTATAAAAATAAAGAGGTAAAAAGACGAAGTTTAACAAAGTAATGCCTAATAAAATCATGATATTAGCTCCAGGCCAATGCATTAATTTAAATAAAATGCCAGTAGTGCACAATGTGGTTGCTAAATAACCGGTCAGATAAGTGAATTTTCTCATAACTATTTCTTTTTTATATATTATTTTAAATGTTTCGATTTGCAATTTCATAAAGCCCATCTCTCCAAAGCTAATCAGTGCCTCTTTATAGGCTAATTCAAAGTTGGTATGTTCCGAAGATTCAATCTGACAACATATATGATCAATTAAATCTTCTTTTAATCCTTCAATCAAAATACCTTTTTCCTTAAGGTCATGATGCATTTTTGCGATATGTTCATCTGTAATTTCAATCATCTTAATTGATGTTTTAAAATGAGATTCATAGATTGAATAAATTCACTAAAATCTTGAATTGTTTGTTCAATAGCCGAATGCCCTTTTTGAGTTAGGGTATAGTATTTCCTGATTCTTTTGCCAATTAACGTTTTCTCTACAGTTAAAATCCCATCCGCTTCAAGTTTATGTAAGGTCGGATACAATGCGCCTTCGGTTAATTCAATTTTATTATGTGTAATTTCTTTAACTTTCTGTGTAATTTCATATCCATACATGCGTTTATTCTCTTTAAGAAGGGTTAACACTATTGGTTGTAAAGTTCCTTTTATAAGTTCTTTTGAATACATAAGGCAATAATACATAATATTCTTATGTATAACGCAAAAAAATCTAAAATATTTTTTCAATCACAAATTTTTTCTGTCATTTAGTAACCAAGGTAGAAATATTAAACCTATAAAAATAGGTAGTCGAGTTGATGAAGCAGTATGAAATTTCTACTCGGATTATAAACTTAATTTTGCTCTAAAACCGCGAGCCGCATAATAAGATTGAGCGCCATTGTGATAGACAAAAACTTGATTATATCGACGATCGGCAAAGAGAGCACCACCTAATTTTCTTATTTCAACAGGGGTTTGAATCCAAGAAGAAGTTTTTAAATCAAACTCACCGACTTGTTGGAGTTGGCGATAATCCTGTTCAGACAAAATTTCCACGCCCATCTTTTTGGCTAAAATACAAGCCGCACTTAATGGTTTATTTTCCTTTCTCGATTCTAAACTTTCTTTATCATAACACAAACTTCTTCTACCAATTGGACTTTCAGGAGCACAATTAAAAAACACGATAGACTTATCATTCTTATCAATAGCAATAACATCAGGTTCACCTCCCGAAATTTCCATTTCATTTAAAGACCATAATTTAGAAGATTGGCCATTGAGTTGAGATAACACATCCGACCAATGTAAATGAGGGTGTCTGATTGTATTTTTTTCGAAACGCAGTTTTAACACATTTAATAAATCAAGTTCGTTTAGAGGAGAAAGTGTTTGGATAGGCATAGAAAAGAATTAAAATAATAAAGATGCAATAAAGAAAATTTCCAATAAAGATAAAAAAAAATCCCGACAAAAAGCCGGGATTTTAAATATTAAGGAATAAGATTAAGCTGTTTGACCTAATTTAGATTTCAAGCCTTTATCCAATTCTTCTAAGAATTCTTCAGTATACAAATAGTGGTCGCCATGATTTACCTTATTACCATGAATACACACGGCTAAATCTTTAGTCATTTTACCACTTTCAACTGTTTCAACACATACTTTTTCCAAAGTTTGGCAGAAGTTAATTAAATCTTGATTACCATCTAATTTACCTCTAAACTCAAGTCCTCTAGTCCAGGCAAAAATAGAAGCAATAGGATTAGTAGAAGTTGGTTTACCATTTTGGTGATCTCTATAGTGTCTAGTAACAGTACCGTGAGCAGCTTCAGCTTCCATTGTTTTACCATCAGGCGTTACCAAAACAGAGGTCATTAAACCTAAAGAGCCAAAACCTTGAGCAACAGTATCAGATTGCACATCGCCATCATAATTTTTACAAGCCCAAACAAAATTGCCATTCCATTTTAAAGCAGAAGCCACCATATCATCAATTAAACGGTGTTCGTAAACGATACCAGCGGCTTCAAATTTAGCTTTATAATCACTTTGATAAATTTCTTCAAAAATATCTTTGAAACGACCATCATATTTTTTTAAGATAGTGTTTTTAGTAGAGAGATAGAGCGGCCATCCTTTTTGGAGAGCGGTATTAAAGCAAGAATGAGCGAAACCTTTGATAGATTCATCGGTATTATACATTGCAAGAGCAACACCATCACCTTTAAAATTGTAGACTTCAAATTCTTGAATAGTACCATCTTCACCTTCGAATTTAACGGTTAGTTTACCTTTACCTTTAGTTACGAAATCGGTTGCACGGTATTGATCACCAAAAGCATGACGACCAATACATATTGGAGCGGTCCAGTTAGGGACAAGACGAGGGACATTTGTACAAACAATAGGTTCGCGAAACACAGTACCATCAAGAATATTACGGATAGTACCATTAGGCGACTTCCACATTTGTTTTAGATTGAACTCTTTAACACGAGCTTCATCAGGCGTTATAGTAGCGCATTTAATCCCTACATTATATTGTTTAATGGCTTCTGCAGCATCGATGGTCACCTGGTCGTTGGTGGCATCACGGTGTTCCATACCGAGGTCGAAATATTTGATATCGACATCGAGGTAAGGTAAAATCAATTTGTCTTTAATAAATTTCCAGATAATTCTGGTCATTTCATCACCGTCGAGTTCAACGACTGGATTGGCTACTTTAATTTTGTTCATGTCTTTAAGAGATTAGTATCTAAAAATTAGACTGCAAATGTAAAATTTAAAGTTTGCATTGAAAAGCGAAGAAAAACAAAAAACCCGTCCAAAGATGAACGGGTTTTTAAAATATGTTTTAACAGAACTTAAATTAAGCTTGGTCTTCTAGAACTACGCCAGAATATTCTTTGTGTGGTGACTGAATGTATAGCATTTGTCCAACATTCTTAAGGTTAGTTTTTCTTACCCTTGTCTTCTCTTTATTTCTTCTGTCTTTTCTTTTAAGTCTAGTAACAGCCATGATTTTTCTAAATTTTGAGGGTGCAAATATAATGTTTCAAAGAGGAAATTACAAATAATTCGAAAAAATAATTCAATAATCTAATATTTAATTGCTTATCTCGATTCCATGACAATAAAAGGCACCATCATTTCTTCTAAAGAAATTCCACCATGTTGAAAGGTATTCGTATAATAATTAACATAATGGTTGTAATTATTTGGATAAGCAAAAAAATCGTCTTCTTTACAAACTACATAAGTTTGACTTACATTTACTTTAGGTAAGAAAGCCAGTTCCGGTTTTTTAATTTCGAAAACCTCTTTTGGATCATAACTTAGATTTTTGCCTTGTTTATAGCGCAAATTTGAGTTAGTATGTTTATCTCCAACAATTTTAACAGGTTTATTAACCCTAACACTGCCATGATCTGTTGTAATAATCACTTTACATTTTTTCTCAGAGATTAATTGCAAAGCTTCCCATAATGGCGAATGTTTGAACCAACTTTCTGTAACTGAACGATAAGCCGCTTCATCTTCAGCTAATTCTCTAATGATACTTACATCAGTTCGAGCATGCGAAAAAGCATCTACGAAATTATACACGATA
Organism: Bacteroidia bacterium; assembly: GCA_020848595.1. Taxonomy (GTDB): domain Bacteria; phylum Bacteroidota; class Bacteroidia; order NS11-12g; family UBA955; genus JABMMZ01. The sequence goes on along the minus strand of JADLHV010000137.1, from coordinate 3,048 downwards.
ACATTTATACTATTTTGGAACAGATTAGGAATCTTATCAACTAATGCTTTTCCACCATCGAGATTCGTGACCTTTGTATAACTATTTTTCCCAGTAATTCTCAATCGACCCAAAAGGTCTTTAAAGAAATCCTCCTCAAAATTATTTTTTCCACCTTCATCCTCATCGTTGCTCCATTTATCAGGAAAGCGTTTTTCAATTTCACTTGGCAAAAGTCCACTAAATATGGCATTACGACAATACTGAGTTGTAGTAGGTAAAATGGTTAGATACTGATCTTCCTCTTCTATTTTAAATTTTTCTTTTAGAATTGGAGCAATTGTGCGCCATTGGTCAAGACGAAGATTATCAATTAATACAAAAAAAGTAGGTACAGTTTCTGAAATGACTGCTTTAACTTTTCTTCTGAATAAATTATGACTCATTACTGGACCATTATCACCAGTAGGCTGCAAGTAACTGATATAATTTTTAGAAATAAATTTACTGAAATTATGATTTGCTTCTTGTTTTTGGTTCTCGTACACCTCATTCATACTTTTATCGGTGCTTTTACCAAGTTCAAGTTCCCAGAAAATCAATTTATTGTAGACATCTTTCCATTCATCTAAGCTTAGATTATCCATCAACATATTGCTGATATTTCTAAAATCTATTTGGTAATTCTGATTTGTTTTTTCGGTCACCAAACGACTTTTATCCATTAGTTTTTTAATGGAGTGTAAAATTTGATTAGGGTTAACCGGTTTAATTAGGTAATCGGCAATTTGAGAACCAATTGCATCGTCCATGATATACTCCTCTTCACTTTTAGTAATCATAACCACTTTAACATCAGGCTCAATTTCCTTAATTTGCTTCAAAGTTTCTAAGCCACTAATGCCGGGCATATTTTCGTCTAAAAATACCAAATCAGGCTTTTCACTTATAGTCTTTGAAATAGCGGAATTACCGTTGTTGACAGTAATTAACTCATAACCCTTTTGTTCTAAGAAAAGGATATGGGGCTTCAGCATGTCGATTTCGTCATCTGCCCACAATATCTTGATTTTATCTCCGCTCATTTATTATTTATTTTTTCATTGAATTGCATCCTACTGTTGCCAGTAACTCATCGTATTGCATAAATTGATTTTTGTTATAAATCAAAATATGGTAATCGTTTTCGGTATTGCTAAAATTCTTTTCAGTATTTTCTAAATCTGCTGCTTTTTTATCATCAGCAGTTACATAAAAATAGTTGTAATAGGCTTGTTTAAGAAGCATTTCTTTTTGATACTCTTGACTTTTTTCATTCCATTCCATCTTAAAGTCTTCTTTAATTTGCCAATCTGTTAGTTCACCAAAGATGTAAACATCCTTATCAATTTTATCACTTACATAAGAAAAGTGAACCATAGCGTAATCACTTTCTATTTCGCCTTTTACTGCATTATCTCTATTATCTACCACCATTTTACCATTAAAATCGATCGTTTGGAGATAGGTTTGACTTACTCTAGTTGCATCTCGGTAAAGTACTGCATGTTTTAAACGCCCTTCTAAATATTTTCTTTGTACATTATAGCTTAGAAAACGCAAATTTCTGATATCAAAATAACGGAATTCATTTCCACCTAAAAAAACGTTGCCAGATTCATAATTGTAATCGAGCACCTTTCCATTGACAAATCTTGGTTTCAAATCAAAAATCGCATTATCCCAACGCAGATTTTGCATAATAGTTGCTTTCACATCCATCAAAGGATTCGCCACAGTATTATCTCCAGTATTGACAGAAAAATCAATTTCTTGAGAAGTAAAACGCCATCTTGGGTCAGTTGCAATTTTAGGTGAAGGCGTTATGATATATTTATCTTCAACCACCATAAATCGACGGGTTAAAACAATATCATTTTCATCAAATTCACGATATACCTTTATGATATAATTTCCAGATAATTTAGGTTTCATATCAGCACTCGGGAAGACAACATTATAGTGGGTATATACTTGAAACGTATTATTTGAAAATGAATAATCATTAATATTTTCGAACATATTACCGGTTAAATACTCATTAGGGCGCAAATTAGAAGGCTTCCAATCAGATGAGCAATGAATGAAAGTGTATTGTAAATTTTCGCTTTCAGGGAACATATTATCGAATTGCAAGTTGAGCTGTTGTCGACTATTGAGATCAATAGCAGGGAAACGCTCGTAACTTTGAGCTTGAGATAAGATAACAGTTTTGATACTACTTTCGTAAGATACATTAGCGTATTGAATAGGCAGATACGCTGCTTTTAAACTGAATGTTTGAATAATTAGAATTAATGCGCCAATAAATTTATAAAAATCTAATCTTGCATTTAATTGGTTTAATATCTTCATTTTCTGACTTTATAAACTGAGCAGTTGCTCGAATATTGTTTCGAACTCCTTATTTTTACTTTCAATAGACTTTTCTATAACCGAATACTGTTCAGAAAGCGTGCCAATTCTGTCATTATTAGCTGAGTCAGAAATCTGCCCTTCTAATTTTACTTTATCAACTTTTAATGCTTCCAATTCAGCTTCAATTTCATCCAATTGCTTTTGTAATTGTTTTTTTAATTTATCATTAGTAGAATTGATACTATTATCAATCACTTTAGATTCTTGAGATTTAGCAGGTTTTATAACTGGCGTTTCCTTACTCTTTTCCTTTTCACGTTTGGCCATAAAATATTTCCATTCATCGTAAGAACCCAAATATTCTCTTATTTCATCGTCTTCTATCCACCAAATTTTTGTAGCAATTTGTGAGATAAAATATCTATCGTGAGACACCGTTACGAAAGTACCTTCAAACTGTTGTAAAGCTTGAATAAGTATATTCATACTTTGTATATCCAAGTGATTGGTAGGTTCATCGAGCAATAGAAAATTGGCTTCATTAACTAAAGCTTTTGCCAATGCAACACGTGCTTTTTCACCTCCACTTAACACTTTTATCTTTTTAAATACATCGTCGCCAGTAAATAAGAAACAACCTAAAATAGTTCGGAGTTCATTTTCTAATTTTGT